>JAMONB010000032.1 GCA_027066745.1 Flavobacteriaceae bacterium | reverse complement strand
AGTGTAGATAAAAGTATTGTACCTACAACATGGCGTGAAGTTGGTATTGGTTTATCTGGTAGAATCAATAATGCTAATTTAAAATATCAAGCCTACATTTTTAACGGATTTGCTTCAGTAAATGGCTCAAAGGTCTTAGGTGGCTCAAACGGCTTGAGAAACGGGCGGCAAAAAGGAGCTAAATCAACAGTTAATTCACCAAACTATGCTGCAAAATTAGAATATTACGGAATTCAAGGTTTGCGTTTAGGGTTTTCGGGTTACTTTGGTAGAACACAACCTCAAGATGAAGTTGATGATATAGACGGGGCTGATGTTGGTATTTCTATGATTGGCCTAGATGCTCGTTATAATTATAAGAGATTTACCGCTAGAGGGCAATTTATTACTGCAAGTATTTCTGACACTGAGGCTTATAATAACTTAAATAGTGCATCTTTAGGGAGTAAGTTGCAGGGTTGGTATGTAGAAGGTGCTTTTAATATATTACCCCAAACAAAAGAGCAACAGCTGTTTGCTTTCACTCGCTATGAAGATTATGATACGCATGCTTCAGTTGATGGTAGTTTAGCAAAGAATTTATCTTATGATAGAGATGAAATCACTTTTGGCTTAAGTTACCATATCGCTCCAGGAGCTGTAGTGAAAGCTGATTATCAAATCAAAAATAACGCTGTACCAAATTCAGATGCTGTAAATCAGTTTAATTTAGGGATTGGAGTTTGGTTTTAATCATTTTACTTTATGAATTTCAGAAAGATACTTTCAATATTAGCATTTGCCATAGTTCTACAATCTTTTCAATTATCAAAAAGCATTCAAAAAAAAGTTGATAAAGAAATAAAAATGACCTTTGATGTAGAAAATTATACGTTGGAATCTATTCAAGTATCTAATGTTATAAATAAACAGTTAAAGACAAAAATATCAGCTGATAATTTCTATAAAATTAGTCATAACAATACAGTTATAGGTTTTGCATTTGTTGATAAAGCACCAAGTAAAACAGATCAATTTGATTATTTGGTGTTGTTTGATGTAGCATTAATTATTAAAAAAGCAAAAGTATTGATATATAGAGAAGATTATGGAGGTGAGATAGGAAGCAAGCGTTGGCTAAAACAGTTTATAGGAAAAACAAGTAAAGATAAATTACATTATAGAAAAGATATTGTAGCCATTTCTGGAGCGACGATTTCAGCAAATTCTATGACAAAAGCAGTGAATGATGTACTTAAAACTATAGGAATACTTCATCAAAAAAAGATAATCTAATGCAATTTAACGGACTCATATATAAATTATCACAAGAAATAAAATCACTAATTACTGCCTTTATTATTGTATTGAGTATAGGTTTTTATTCAGGCTTATTATTTGTAAATGAAACATCATCAGCTTCTCCAATAGGAATTCAAGAAAACTATTTAGGTAATGAAAATAATGAAGAAGCCATTGTAATGAAATTTAAAAAATCTGAACGTGAAATGTTATCAATTGTACATTCTCACATCTTATCAATGTCTATGATTTTCTTTTTTGTTGGCTTATTAGTGTCAATTACATCCCTAAAAAAACCATTGAAAACCTTTTTAATGATTGAACCTTTCTTTTCAGTATTATTTACCTTCGGAGGCATGCATTTACTTTGGAAAGGTGTTTTATGGATGAAGTATGTCGTTATGTTTTCAGGGTTATTAATGACTTTATCATTTACTGCAGCTATCATCATTATTTTAAAAGAATTACACATTAAAAAACAAAACCATTAAAATGAAAAAACTACTCGTAATCTTAGTCACATTCTTTTTTTTAACCACAATTATGTTAATTTATTTTTTCGTTTTTAAAGGAAAAGTTGCAGCTACAGCTGATAATGGAAGAGTTGTAATTGAACTTACACAAGGAAATGCAGATTTCGCATTAGATGAAATGAGAGCATTTTTAGTGAGTGTACAGCAAATCAATGAAGGAATTTTGAATAAAAATATTGAACAGATAGAAAAGGCTGCAAAAAAATCAGGTGGTTTGGTCATTGACCATGCTCCCAAAGGTATGATGGCGAGTTTGCCCATAGGTTTTAAAAAATTAGGATTTGCAACACATGACTTATTTGATGAAATAGCCGATAGCATACCTGTAAATAAAAACTTTAGCCAAACGCATTCTCAATTGGGTAAATTATTAAATAATTGTGTTACCTGTCATAAAGCTTATAGAATTCAGGTAGTTTTAGAGTAATTATTTTGATTTAATCGAAAAGAATTCCTCTAGGCTCTGTCACGCCTTCATGTAGCCATTTCGGCGGAAGAAGGCCTCGAGATTTCCGATTTACCTTTCCTTGGGAGAGGTCGAAACTGCAGAAATGCAGTTTTGGGTGAGGTAAAATACCAAATTTCGATTTTTGACCCTAAGGTCAAAGCTTGTGTCCAGCTTGACTGGGTATGAAACCAGCGAAATACCCCTATGGCTTGCCTTGGGGATAGTTGGTTTTAAGAATTTTTTTATTTTATGCAGATAGCGTAAAATGTACAGGTGTTTTGCTTTTGTTATCTGAAAATATCGTATTTTTACACGCAATTAATTATAGAAAGAGAACAAAATAATTTGATATTTTGTTTCAGATTCATTTGTCATTCCTGTGAAGACAGGAATCCATTAAACTAATTGCACCATGAAAGCATACGATTCAAAATTTGTAGGAGAGGGTTTAGCCTATGATGATGTTCTTCTAATCCCAGCTTATTCTGAAGTGCTTCCTAGAGAAGTCAATACCCAAACAAAATTCACTAAAAACATTACGATAAATGTACCTATCATATCCGCAGCTATGGATACGGTTACTGAATCTGCAATGGCAATTGCTATGGCTCAAGAAGGTGGTATTGGTGTACTTCATAAAAATATGAGTATAGAGCAACAAGCTATTGAAGTTAGAAAGGTAAAACGTGCAGAATCGGGAATGATTATTGATCCTGTTACTTTGCCAATTACAGCAATTGTTGCTGATGCCAAGAATTCTATGAAAGAACATAGTATTGGCGGAATTCCTATAGTTGATGATAAAGGTAAATTGTTAGGAATAGTTACCAATCGAGATTTACGTTTTGAAAAAGAATTAATGCGTCCTATTGCTGAAGTAATGACTAGTGAAAATTTAGTTACTGCAAGTGAAGGAACTTCTCTTTCTGATGCAGAAGGTATTTTACAAGAGTATAAAATTGAAAAATTACCTGTTGTTGATGTTGATTATAAACTGATTGGCTTGATAACCTTTAGAGATATTACCAAGTTAACTCAAAAACCAAATGCAAATAAAGATAGTTTTGGTCGTCTTCGGGTTGCCGCAGCTATTGGTGTAACACAAGACGCTGTAAAACGTGCAGAAGCTCTGGCAAAAGCAGGAGTAGATGCCATAATTATTGATACAGCCCATGGTCATACTAAAGGTGTCGTGACTGTATTGAAAGATATAAAGAAAAAGCTTCCTGAATTAGATGTTATTGTTGGGAATATAGCAACAGCTGAAGCAGCTAAATATTTAGTAGAAGCTGGGGCTGATGCTGTAAAAGTTGGTATTGGTCCTGGATCAATTTGTACAACAAGAGTAGTTGCGGGTGTTGGCTTTCCACAGTTCTCAGCTGTATTAGAAGTAGCAGCTGCAATAAAAGGAAGTGGAGTACCTGTAATTGCAGATGGAGGCATCCGTTATACGGGAGACATTCCTAAAGCTATTGCTGCGGGTGCAAATACCGTTATGTTAGGGTCTTTATTGGCAGGAACAGAAGAATCTCCTGGTGAAACCATTATTTATGAAGGACGTAAGTTTAAATCTTATCGAGGTATGGGGTCTATTGAAGCAATGAAAGAAGGTAGTAAAGATCGTTATTTTCAAGATGTTGAAGATGATATTAAAAAATTAGTACCTGAAGGAATTGTAGGAAGAGTACCTTATAAAGGAGAAATATCTGAAAGCATTCATCAATTTATTGGAGGTTTAAGAGCTGGAATGGGG
Source organism: Flavobacteriaceae bacterium (assembly GCA_027066745.1). Classification (GTDB taxonomy): domain Bacteria; phylum Bacteroidota; class Bacteroidia; order Flavobacteriales; family Flavobacteriaceae; genus Aureibaculum. Next base: position 14,189 of record JAMONB010000032.1, on the reverse strand, counting down.
TATTGCGGAGCAAAAAACATTGAAACTCTAAAAACTACAGGGAGATTTGTGAAAATTACTGCTTCTGGGATTAATGAAAGTCACCCCCATGATGTAATGATTACCAAAGAATCTCCAAATTACTCAAGAAGATAGTTATAAACTACATTATATTTTCAACAGAGGGCTATAAACCTTCTTGAAATTCACTTTTGTTTTATAAAAATTTTATGTAAATGTGTTAAATAACAAAACCTTTTAAGAATTGGTATACTTTTCTTAAAGAAGGCACGTTATCTTATTGCATTTAATTCCCATTCCGTAGTTTTTAGAAAATGTAAACATTTTTTGACTGCGGAATGTTTTTTTGATAACGTGCCTATGATAATTTTTTTGCTTTTTTAAGGAGTTCTTTTTGAAGTTAAATTTTTGACAATATACGCTTTTTTTATGTAATCTAATTTGGGAAAATTCTTTTTCAAATAAGAATTTCCGTATTTCTCAATAGAACCTTGTTTGTTTGAGGGTTTTTCTTGATAACCATTGTAAAATGATTTAATAACATTCATTCCTTTAGTAACCCTAGCAATTACAGGAAATCCCTTCACGCCTCCATAGAAAATAGAATCTAATCTAGAGTTGTCTTTTAAATTGATAAAAATTTGTGTGGTTCTAGTTTCTTTTCCACTTCTAGCAAATGAAATTGTACCTTCAGTATTTCCTATTAGTACAGGTTCATCAGGTATTTTATAGTTTTGCCAAGATTTATTAATACTAGAGTTGTTATGAATACCAAATTGAACAACAAAGTCTGGTACAACTCTAAATAAAGCAATGTCAGTATAAAAGTCATTAGAGATTAATTGATACAATCTATCAACAGCTTTAGGAGACCATTCTCTATGTGCTTCTATTTCAAAATTTCCTTTAGAGGTTTCAAATCTTGCTTTAAATACTTTAGGAGCTTCTTTTTTAATCCACTTTTCTTTAAACACCTTTTGACTGCATGATGTAAGTAGAAGTATTGTAATAAAAAATATTAATTTTTCTGTTTTCATAAGATTGAGAAGATGTTATTCTGTTACTTCATCAACAACTATAGCTATTTTATCACCAAACGGACTAATAGCCAATCTCGTAATCCCCGTTAATCCATAGGGTTTTAATGAGGCAAATTCAATCCAAGTTTTATCAACTCCAGGTTTTAGCTTGTATAGTTTATCTTTTTTTCCCATAATCAAAGTACCTCCTGGTGTCCAAGTAAAATCTTGAGCTCCTTCTAACGGATCAGCAATATATTTTTTTTCACTATTTAATGGGTCAATAGAATAAATTTCAGGCTCACCATGTTCTAAGCTTATAATACTCATTAATTCTGTATTAGGTATTTTAACAATAGATCTCCCAATTTTTTTATCAATAGGGTATTTAATTTTATACTTCAAATTAGAAACTACCAATGATGGGGGGTCACCAACTACAAAAGAAACTATCATTTTTTTATTGAACCAAGCATGATAACCAACTTTCAAGCTATTAATCAATATTCTTTGTTTTTTTTTGTTAAAACTATATTTCCATAATAATTGTTTTCCATTTTTTTCTAAACGAACCGCAGAAAAATACTTTTTATTTGGTGTTTGTATTGGTGAATACTCGTTAGCATCAGTAGAAGTTAACCATGATTTAGTATTATTTTTAATTTCATAAAGAGCAATGTCAGTTTGGTCATTACGAGTAGATGAAAATAAAACTCCAGAATTATCATTTAAAAATGAGGGCTGATTGTCATAACCTTTATTATTTCCAGAAATATCTATGGGGTTATTAACGACAATTATACTGTCACCAATAATTAAATCAAAAAGATAAATATCAGTATTGTTTTGACTATAACTATATATAGAGAAGAATAAAGTTAAGTAAAATAATTTTATTTTCATGTAAAAATCAACTTTTGAGAACTCTGTAAATGAGTTTCTATAATATATGCAATTCATAATTTTTTAAATTATAAATAGAATTGTTGCAAATTGCTTAGTTGAGATGCAACAAATATAGAAATAATTTTATGGTTTTGATGAATTTATATTTACTAAAGTTAACAGGTTTTATCGTTTTATATAAGGGTTAAGAATAATATTTTTTTAAAATGTATTCAGTAATACTTTTGGTAAACGAATTAGCTATTTCTTTTTTAAATAAATTGCAGCATTTAGACCAACTTCACTCCAAGTTTTACTAATGCCATCCTCACCTTTATGTAAATCAAAACAAGCTTTACTTAATGATTCTAATGCCGATTGTGCATTCCAATCTTCTAGGTTTAATTTACCATTAAGCTCTATCAATTGCCCGCTAGTAACATGATTTATGGGTATTTTTCTCTGTATACCATTCATTTTTAAGTCAATAGTTCCAGTACCATCATCATTTAAATATAAAGTGCCAGTTAATGTTAGCGTAGCATCCATTACTCCGAAAAATAATTTTTTCAGTTTAGTGTCTCTTACATCATTGTCTGAAAAAAGACTGCTAATTGGTATCTCAAATTGAGTGCCATTAAGAGCTCCCACAGCGGTAGTGTCATTTTTTATATTCAGAATTTTAACTTCTTTAAATTCTCCTTTGACAGCTTTTTTTTCAGTAGTTTTATAACCTGTCCAATTTACAGTAATGGTTTTTTGCTCAATTGTAAATTGAGTTGGGTCTTTTTTTATTTCTTTTTTACAAGAAATTATAGCGGTGCTTAATAGTATTGCGATTAAAGTTATTGATAGGTTTTTAATAATAGTCATCTTATTTTATTTTTTGATTTGTTATTTTTTCTACTAACTCAATATATTTTTGTTTGGCCTCGTTTTCACTTAAATTGTCTAATTGAAACATTGCATTTAATTTAAAAGCATTTCTTAGTGGGCTCTTGCCTGAAGGAGTTGAATAGGTTCTCCCTTTAGTTGCCAACTTGTAATATGCGTAAAATTTCAGCATAATATCAGGAGGTAATTTTTGAGTCATTGCAGAGGTTATCTCAAAGGCTCTGTCAAATTTTTCATTTAACTCTTTCATTTATAGGATGCAATTACAGTTTCACCACCTTTTACTTTATCATTTAAAGATACATTAATAGTCATGTCTAATGGTATTAAAATATCAACTCTAGATCCAAATTTTATAAAGCCAGAATCCTCACCTTGTATTGCCTGATCATTCTTTTTTGCATAATTGACTATTCTTCTAGCTACAGCTCCTGCAATTTGTCTAAAAAGGATTTGACCAACTGAATTGTTTTCAACTACTACAGTTGTTCTTTCGTTTTCTTCTGATGCTTTAGGATGCCAAGCTACTAAATACTTCCCTGGATGGTATTTACTGTAAACGACTTTCCCTCCAATAGGATATCTTGTGACATGTACATTTAAAGGAGACATAAATATTGATATTTGTTTACGTTTTTCTTTAAAAAATTCTTTTTCAAATACTTCTTCAATAACAACTACTTTACCATCTACTGAAGCAATAATATGATTTATATTTTCAATAGTTGTTCTTTTAGGGTTTCTAAAAAATTGTAGTATTAAAATAAAGAGGATTAAAAAAACAATCATTATTAACTTTCTTAACCATTCAATTTCAACAATAGCATCAGTTAAAAATAAGGCAGATACAAACAGTACCATTGATATTGTAATTATTTTATAACCTTCTTTATGAAACATTTAATTGTATTTTAATTTATAAGATGTAAATAAACATAAGCAAAAGGTGCAGCAAAAATAATACTATCTAATCGATCCAAAAAGCCACCATGTCCAGGTATAAAATTACTACTATCTTTTATGCCCGCTTCTCTTTTAAATTTTGATTCTATCAAATCACCTAATAAGCCAAAAGTAAAAACTATAGCTGCAATAATCACCCAATGAATTGTATTGACTTCAGTGCAATAAAAAGAAATTAAATAAGCTCCAATTAAAGCTGCCGAAAACCCACCTAAAGCCCCTTCAATAGTTTTATTTGGAGATACTTTTTCATACAATTTAGTTTTACCAATGGCACTTCCTATTATATATGCAAAAGTATCACTTATCCAAATCAATGTAAAGATACTGATAATAATTTTGGGATGATATTCATTATCAATAAAAGGAATCTGTATCATTGTAGCAAAAGGTAATGCTATATATGCTAATGCTAAAAAATAATGTCCTAGTTTACTTGATGTTAAGGGGATTTTAGATTTGAATAATTGATAAATCAAAGGAATAAATAAACTAGATATTAATAAAAAATGTAAATATTTTGAGTTTATAAAAGATAAGTTTACAGAATTTAAATAGATTAAACTAGCAACAATAATTGTCCATTTATATCTTAAATTAATAAGGTTTTTAAACTCATATAAGCATAAATTCATGAGTAAATAAAATATGATATAAAAGGATTCTTTGCTGTATAAAGTACCTCCAATAATTACACCTACATAGACTATTCCTGATAAAGCCCTAATAAAGAGTTCTTTCATGTGTTTATAATTGTAGATTTTTATTGGTCATATAGAGAAAATATATATAATTATTCTGTAGGTGACTATATTTTTAGTTGTGAATGTTTCTGATTATAAATCTTCTAGTAACAGCAAATATAAGTTTTTTGCATTATTATTACCAAAGTTTAAAAAATCGTCTTCAACCTTTTCGGGAATATAACTTTTTATTGAACTAATATTTGTAGGAAAATTCTTTTGATAGGTTTCTTTAATTCCCATTAATCCTTCACTTTTGTTTTTAACAATTTGACTGGTTTTAGCAAAGACGATAAAATAATCAGATAAATGAGTTATTTTATTATTGTAAAGTTGTTTTGATGAAAACATAATACTGCCTTCTTCTGAAAGTAACCGTTCACAATAAGTGAAAAATGGAGAGGATTTTTTAATTTTATCAGTACTATCTACGCCTATGATTGTTAAGTTTTTTGTTAAATCATCATCAAAACAAACCACATTCTTCCAATGGTTTTCATTGATGATATTCAATAAATTTTGATTAAGTTCTTCTTGGTGAGAACAGTATAAAAACTTACCACCTTTTTTAATGAAATTCTGTACAAAAATTTCGTCAAATGAAGAACACTCTAAAGTGGAGGTTAGAGTGTCTTGTTTACTTTCATCATTTTCATTTGTTGAACTAAATAGTTTCTTAAAAAAATTCATTTTACATTGAAGAGTTTCTCAAAAGTAAATAATAAAGAAATGATTAGGTTCATTCTGTTGAAATCTCACCCTCATTGTTCACATCTTTTTCATCTTTGACTATTTCTTCTTCTTTAGCAGTTCCTTCTTCTTTATTTTTGGTTTCTTTTTTTACCACTAGAGGTTCTTTTACAAAAGGTCTTTCTCCAAAAATTTTAACTAAATCGTCATCAAAAATCACTTCTTTATCCAATAAGAGTTCTGCCAATTCTATCAATTCTTTTTTGTGAGTTTTAAGAATTTTTTGTGCACGTTCATATTGACTTTCAATCAATTTAGAAATTTCTTGATCAATTAAAATTGCTGTTTCTTCACTATAAGGCTTAGAAAAATTATATTCAGATTGTCCAGATGAATCGTAATAGGTAATGTTACCCAGTTTTTCATTCAAACCATAGATAGTAATCATGGCTCTGGCTTGTTTGTTTACTTTCTCTAAATCACTCAATGCTCCAGTAGAAATTTTATCAAACATCACTTTTTCAGCAGCTCTACCACCCATAGTAGCACACATTTCATCTAACATTTGCTCTGATTGAACAATCATTCTTTCTGCAGGTAAATACCAAGCAGCACCTAACGATTGACCTCTAGGTACAATAGTCACTTTTACTAATGGAGCTGCATGTTCAAGCATCCAACTTACAGTTGCATGACCTGCTTCATGATAAGCAATTGTTTTCTTTTCTTTTTGAGTGATAATTTTGTTTTTCTTTTCTAAACCACCAACAATCCTATCTACAGCATCAAGAAAATCTTGATGAAAAACAGCATCTTTATCTTGTCTGGCTGCTACTAAAGCAGCTTCATTACAAACATTGGCAATATCTGCACCTGAAAATCCTGGAGTTTGTTTTGAAAGGAATTCTATATTAACATCTTTAGCTAATTTTAAAGGTCTAATATGGACTTCAAAAATTTCTTTTCTTTCGTTTTTGTCTGGCAAGTCAACATAAATTTGTCTATCAAATCTACCTGCACGCATTAAAGCTTTGTCTAATACATCAGCACGGTTAGTTGCTGCTATAACGATAACATTAGTATCGGTACCAAAACCATCCATTTCAGTTAGAAGTTGGTTTAATGTATTTTCACGTTCATCATTACCTCCAGTAAAACTATTTTTACCTCTGGCTCTACCAATAGCATCGATTTCATCTATAAATATTATTGAAGGAGATTTTTGTGCAGCTTGCTTAAATAAATCTCTAACACGAGAAGCACCAACACCTACAAACATTTCAACAAAATCAGAACCTGAAAGGGAGAAAAAAGGAACTTTAGCTTCACCTGCAACAGCTTTTGCTAATAAGGTTTTACCTGTACCTGGAGGGCCTACTAGTAATGCACCTTTCGGAATTTTACCACCTAGTTTGGTGTATTTATCAGGGTTTTTCAGAAAATCTACAATTTCTTGTACTTCTTCTTTTGCACCTTCTAAACCGGCAACATCTTTAAATGAAGTTTGTACTTTCTGATCTTGATCAAAAAGTTTTGCTTTAGATTTACCTATGTTGAAAATTTGTCCACCAGGACCTCCTCCGCCAGCACCACCAGACATACGTTTCATGATAAAAACCCAAATAGCAATGATAAAAATAAAAGGGAGCCACATAAAAATGCCATCCCAAATACTAGTTTGAGTAGCGTTAGTGGTGTCAAAAGTTAAATTATTTTCAGCTTTTTCTTTACTTAATTCTTTTTCAAAATTTTGTAAATCACCAAAATCGAAAGTATATAAAGGGGCTTTACTATTGTAAAAAGGATTGTCTTTTGTTTTCGCTTTATGTTTTTCTTTTTCTAAAGCGTCAGGTGTAATATATATCTGAGCTACATCATTATTAACGATAACAATTTTTTCTATATCATTAGCTTTTAATAATTCTTTAAATTCATTTTCAGTTAATTTACTTGTAGCTAAATCGGGATTGCTTAAAAATTGATATCCTAAAATTAGTGCAAATAAAATTCCATACACCCAATAGAAATTAAATTTGAATTTAAACTCTTTAAAAGGTTTGTTATTCTTGTTTTTATCTTTACTCATTTATTTGTTCTAAATTATTAATTTTTTTTAATATGTAGTTTCTAAATTGGTGATTTTTGCATCACCCCACAAACTTTCAAGATCATAAAATTCTCTGATATGCTTTTGAAAGACATGTACTACTACATTTATATAATCTAATAAAATCCATTCGGCATTTGCTTCTCCTTCTACATGCCATGGTTTGTCTTTCAGGGCTTTACTTACAGTCTTTTGTATAGATGCAGAAATGGCATTTACTTGTGTGTTAGAATTACCTTCACAAATGATGTGATAATCGCAAACTGTGTTTTCAAGTTCTCTTAAATCTAAAATAACAACTTTTGACCCTTTGATTTGCTCTATGCCTTTAATTATTTCAGCAATTAGCTGATCATTACTTACTTTTTTTTTAGCCATTAAAACCTTTATAATTTTGATGCAAATGTATTAATTTTATCATTATTGATGTGTTATATTTGCAATTATATATGAAGATAGTCAAACTTAATGCCATAGACTCAACAAACTCTTATTTAAAGGAGTTAGTTAGGCAAACTAATGTCGATAATGGTACCGTTGTAATTGCCGATTTTCAAACAAATGGGAAAGGGCAAAATAAGAATAAATGGGTTTCTGATAGTGGTAAAAATCTAACATTTAGTGTTTTAGTGAGGTTCGATAGCTTAAAGGTTGAAGGGCAGTTTTATTTAAATTATGTAGTCTCTATCGCTTTGTATAACGTGTTGAAAGATTATATTTCAGAGAAGTTAACTGTAAAATGGCCTAACGACATTATGTCAGGTAATCAAAAGATTTGTGGAATATTAATTGAAAGTACCATTAAAAAGTCTAATGTAAAGAATGCAATTATTGGTGTAGGTTTGAATGTAAATCAAGATATTTTCCCTGTTGAAGTTGTAAAAGCTACGTCTTTAAAAAAAGTATTAAATACCTTTATTGATAAAGAAAAATTATTTGATAAAATTTTGATTGAAATTCAATATCAATTGATTGCTATTAAAAAACAAGAATTTAAAAAAATAAAAAATCAATATGAAGCTATTTTATATAAAATGGGGATTCCTTCAATGTTTGTAGATGGTAATGAATCTCGATTTTTAGGTAAAATTATAGGGACTTCTTTAACAGGAAATTTACAGGTAGAACTTGAAAATGAAACTATAAGAGAGTTTGGGGTTAAAGAAATAAGATTCGCTTAAGTCGTTTCTGTTTTTAAACTTTTTTTTCTATATTTTCAGCTAGAGTATTGATAAATTTTTGAATAGGATTTTTAATCATCATAGCCATCATTGCATTAAACTGACCATCAAAAATTAATTGAACTTCACTAGAAGCTTCGTCTAATTTAACAATATTACCAACTAATGTAAACGGGAATTTATCACTTGTAGACGCTAAAACAATGTTGTTATTAGCATTACTTTCTTGTAATTTTAATCTGATGTCAGGCATCCCCTTTAAGGCAAAAAGAAAGGAATCTTCAGTAGCTTCAAATTTTTCAGTATTCTCAGGCATCAATTGTTCGAAATTTTCAACGTTGTTTAAAAAATTAAAAACAGTTTTTTCATCTTTTTTAACTGTTATTTTTGGGCTCTCTAAATTCATTATTTTATTTTTTAATTTAAATAATTCCTCGACATACTGCTGTCAAGGTTTCCGATTTACCTCTCCTTTGGAGAGGTCGTAATTGCATTTAGTAATTACGGGTGAGAAAAACACTAATTTTTGGGAAATCTGAGGTTTTAATTTAAGTAACACTCCATTTACTTGGATTTTTACGCCAGTTTTCTAAAGTGTGCAAATCATCTTCGGGCACATACTCTCTTGCAATAGCCTGTTTTATGAGATTTTCATAATCACTTATAGTTGTCAATTCGACATCAGCTTCGGCAAAATTTTGATTAGCTAGCTCAAATCCATAAGAGAAAATAGCAACCATCCCCTTAACGTTAATATCTTTAGCTCTTAATGCTTTTACAGCATTTAGACTACTTTTACCAGTACTTATTAAATCTTCAACTACAACAACTGATTGATGTTTTTCAATATGACCTTCAATTTGATTTTGCCTACCGTGTTTTTTAGCTTCAGGTCTCACATAAATAAATGGTAAACCTAATTCTTGAGCAACCAATGCTCCTATGGCAATAGCACCAGTAGCAACACCTGCGATGGCATCAGGTTTTCCGTATTTTCTATCAATGATTTTAGAGAGGCACTCTCTTATAAAAGTACGTATTTGTACGTGAGATAAGGTAACTCTATTGTCACAATAAATAGGAGAATTCCATCCTGAAGCCCAAATAAATGGATTTTTAGGATTGAGTTTAATTGCCTTAATTTGTAAAAGAAACTCAGCGGTTTCTTTAGCCATATTTTTTTCAAAAATCATAGCTACAAATCTAAGCAAATTTATTTTTAAACACAATGATCTCTATTTTTATTAACGACCATCCTATTTATTTAACAAGTAGTTTAGAACATCAATCTGAAAAATATTTTTATAGGTATAAAGATGTTGATATTTATTCACTCGTTGAAAAACTTGAGCTAGGTAACCTTGAATGGGTGTATTTATTTCATAATGATTTAAATGAACTAAAGCAATATTTTATGGATCAATTTCAAGTTGTTAAAGCAGCGGGAGGGAAGGTGTTTAATGTGAAGAATGAAGTTCTATTTATTTATAGAGAAAATAAATGGGATTTACCCAAAGGTAAAATTGAAAAGAATGAAACTGTTGAACAGGCTGCTCTAAGAGAGGTTGAAGAAGAAACAGGAGTAAAGAATTTAATTATCAAAAAACCTATTGAAACCACATATCACATTTTTAAACGTAAAAATAAGTACCAAATTAAATTAACCTATTGGTTTGAAATGGAGACAGATTTTGCTGATGAATTACACCCTCAACTAGAAGAAGGCATTACTCGAGTTGAATGGTTGAATCATAAGCAAACTTCAGAGGCTATGAAAAATACTTATGCAAATATTAAGTTATTGCTTCAAATAATTGATTGAAACCTAACATCATTTTAATATACGATATATAGGGTATTGTAAATGAGCTTTTTCATAATGTTCACTATGCTTATGTATCCAATCTAATTGAAGATACCAATTGTCGGCAAAAGGTTGATCAGATTTTTTCTTAGCCAAAAATTCTAATTCTAAATCCGGATTATTTCTAAGAATTATCAAAGCTTTATCTTCCCAAACATAAGGTGAAAAGCCTTCTTTTTGCTGAAGTATCATATCAAAGTAGTTCCAATTAAAAAATGAATCAGGGGCTTGAGGTTCTAATGTCTCAAGAAGATATCTAATTGAAGGCTGTTGAGTGTGAATTAAATAGTCTCCTTTTTTGAAGCTAAGGTTTTTTATACTCGAATTTATTTTTGTTTTATAATGAAGATAATGCCCTTCGTAAGCCATTTTTCTAGTTTGAAAATCGGATATTTTATAAGCCTCAACAGTAATTAGAGTATCCTTTTCTACTCTAGTCATTTCTATGTTATTCAATTGTAGTAATCCTAATACTTTATACCAAGCTTGAGGAATGATATAATAATTGGGGATATTAATTTCAAGTTGTGGGGTGAAATAATTATGATAGGTAACATTTTTTGTAAATGGTTTGTTCCTGTCAAATTTTAAGCGTTGATCTTTTGTGATTTTACTTTGAACTTTATGGCCTTCAAATCCTTTAAAACTTAAGGTTGTGCTTTTTGTAGTGTCAATTTTCCAAGTGATTGGGTAGGTTTTCTTTGTGTATAAATTTTTAGTGGCATCAGCTCTTAATACCTTTATTTTTTCTGCATCAGCGTCAATAATTGTAAGCATACTTTTTAGTAACTCATAAGTTCCTTCAACGCGTTTTTGGTAGGGTTTTAGCATGTGGGTTTCCACCATCATTCCTAAAGTATTGAATAGCGTTGTATATCCTGTAGAATAACGTGGAGAGTCAAAGAATTGAGAAAAGCCAATTTCAGGAACTTGGTTAAACACATTTACATAAGGTGTAATATTCCAATCTTTTTCAGCTAATTTTTTTTCTAAGCTAGGCATCATTTCTTGATGTAAATAATTGCCTAATTGGCCTCCTAATTTATTATGTTGTGTAAATAAATGTGTGAGTGTGTATTGATAATCTGCACCATTACTTACATGATTATCAATAAAAACATCAGGTTGAACTAAATGAAAAATCTCAGTAAATGTTCTAGCATTTTTAGTATCACACTTAATAAAATCTCTGTTTAAATCATAATTTCGTGCATTGCCTCTAAATCCATAAGCTTTTGGACCATTTTGATTGGTTCTTGTAGTAGAGTTTCTATTTAAACTACCCCCTACATTGTAAATAGGAATTGTTACTAAAACTGTTTTTGTGAGATTGTTGATTTTACCCTGTACAATGTCTCTAAATAAAAGCATGGTTGCATCTATACCGTCACTTTCTCCAGGATGAATACCATTGTTGATTAATAAGATGCGTTTATTTTTTCGAATTATTGAAAAATCAAATTCTTTGTCTGGATTTAATGTCACTATATGTAGTGGCTTTCCTGAATCTGTCATTCCAATTTCTCGAATTGAAATTTCAGAGTATGTATTTGCTAAATCAGTATAAAATTTAATAGTTTGCTTATATGTCGTTGTTTCTGTTCCTTTTGAAGTTTCAAAAACAGTTGTAAAATCACTGGTTTGTGCTAGTAAGTAAAGTGGGTTGAGAATCAAAAGGAATAAGATTTTTTTCATCTCTAAAGTGGTTTTAAGAATCAAATATAAGTAAATTATTACGACATATACTTGTGCATCTTTAGATTAACTGTATTTTTGCCGCTTCTAAAAATAGTTTATGACAGAGTTTATAAGAAAGAGAGCAGCAAATGCAAAAAATGATATTTTATCAGGCTTAACGGTTGCTTTGGCATTAGTACCAGAAGCTGTTGCTTTTGCTTTTGTTGCTGGTGTTGATCCGTTAGTCGGGTTGTATGCTGCCTTTATGATAGGTTTAATTACCGCTATTTTTGGAGGGAGACCAGGAATGATTTCTGGTGCAACTGGTGCCTTAGCTGTAGTGATGGTAGCCTTAGTTGCAAAAGGGAATGCCATGGGAGTTGAAGGTGAAAATTTGGGATTGTACTATCTGTTTGCGACTGTAATTTTGATGGGTATTATCCAAATGTTAGCAGGAGTTTTAAAACTAGGTAAGTTTGTGCGTTTGATTCCGCACCCTGTAATGATGGGTTTTGTAAATGGTTTAGCAATTGTGATTTTCTTATCGCAATTGGGAATGTTTAAAGAGAATGTAAAAGATGTTTTCGGAAACAATAAAATAAAAACACATTCGGTTGAAAAAATAATGGATGTTAAGGGTGACAATGTTTTCGATACCCATACAGGAATTTTATTATTTACCAAAGCTGGCGATAAACTAATTGCGTCAACAACAAATGCCGTTGCCTACCAAATAGTAGACAATCAAATTTTTGATGTAGCAACACAACAAGTAAAATTTAATATAGAAAAGAATGGCATTTTTCAAATTGAAAAGAAAGGTGTCGTTAAGCAATTCTTACCAACGTCAAAGTTATTACTAATGGTAGGGTTGGTTTTACTAACGATGTTATTAATGTTTGGCTTGCCTAAAATTTCTAAAAAAATACCAGACGGATTGGTTGCTATTTTAGTCGTTTCAGCCATTGTGATTTTTGGAAAGTTAGATGTGTCAACAGTGGGTAGCTTTATTCGTGAAGGTGGAGGTGAAGGCTTAAAAGGAGGCTTACCAGAGTTTCAATGGGACATTTTTAATAAAATTCCAATGACTTGGGAAACCTTTAAGTTTATTGGCCCTTATGCATTAATCTTAGCAGCCATCGGGCTGATAGAGTCTTTAATGACCTTGAATTTAATTGATGAATTGACAGATTCTAGAGGGAATTCTAACAGAGAGTGTTTGGCACAAGGTGGTGCAAATATTATTACAGGGCTTTTTGGAGGTATGGGAGGTTGTGCCATGATTGGACAATCGTTAATCAATATCAAAGGTGGTGGTAGAGGTCGACTTTCAGGTATAGTAGCTGCCTTAACTTTATTGGCTTTTATCTTATTTGCTTCGGGTTTGATAGAACAAGTGCCTATTGCAGCATTGGTGGGTGTTATGTTTATGGTGGTCATTGGTACTTTTGCTTGGTCTAGTTTTAGAATCTTAAATAAAATACCTGTTAGTGATGTTATTGTATTAATTACAGTTTCTGCATTGACCGTAATTTTCGATTTGGCCATTGCAGTTATTGCAGGTGTAATTATTAGTGCCTTAGTATTCTCTTGGGAAAATGCAAAACGTATTAGAGCTCGTAAACGAATAAAAGAAGATGGTACTAAAATTTATGAAATTTGGGGACCTTTATTTTTTGGATCAATTACTGCTTTTAATGCTAAGTTTGATATAAAAAATGATCCTGATAAAGTTGAAATAGATTTTATAGAAGCAAGAATAAGCGATCACTCAGCCATTGAAGCCATCTTTAATTTGGTGAATAAATACGAAGATGCTGGTAAGACCATTACCCTAAAACATTTAAGTGAAGATTGTAAAATACTCCTGTATAAAGCGAGTCCACATTTTCATCAAGTAATCGAAGAAGACATTGATGACCCTCGTTACCATTTAGCAGAGAACCCAGAAAAATTTACTAAAGGATTGTTGGAATAGGCAAGTAGCAAGTTTTATTTGTCATTCAGTCCCGAAGCCTCGAGAGCAGTAAAGCGAAGGAATATTCTGTCATTCAGAACAAACGAGGTACGAGAGCAGTACAGCATCTCAAATTTAGACAAGCAAAAAAGTTAATAAAGTTTTATGAGATTTTTCTCCCGAAGTCTCCTTTAGATTTGATTCATGAA
>JAMONB010000031.1 GCA_027066745.1 Flavobacteriaceae bacterium | reverse complement strand
CAAAATATTTACAAAAAAAATAGTCACACTTATCAATGAAAATATTACCATAAGGTTAGCGTGAAATTTATTTACTTTATGTAAAAGTTTGTGCAAAATTAATGGCAGTAAAATGTGAATTAAAAAAGTAATAATTCCAATAACTATTCCTATTCTAAATAAAAATTCAGAATTTGCAATGTTTTCAAGTGTTTTTGATGCACTTTCTGAAACTATTAACTGCGAAGGAATGTATGCAAGACTTATTATCCCTCCAATTATCATTGTTAAGTATAATAATCCTGCAAATCTGGCTGTTTTATTCATTGAAGTATTCATTCTCTATTTTTCCGTTTTGGTGATGTTTTATGTATGACGGTTGAAATTTCAATTTGTTACAATCGAATTTTCATTCTATATCTTTAATTAAATGTTCGGGAGCCACAAGCCCATTGTAGCCGAAAATGTACCAATTAATAAACCTATTGTAATTATGAATACAAATACTGTTAATTTTACTTTTTTAGTATTTGATTTACATATTTCCTAAAATAATACTCCGTAAATATTATAGGAAATATGTAACTCAATATATATAAAAGTACTAAAGCAGGCCCCTGAAATAAGACAGGAGCGAAACCTAAGGGGGCTTTAAAAATAGTAAGCCACAACATCAATAAAACTCTAAAAAACCAAACGCCACTCATAGCAAAAAATAAACGAATAGCCCATTTTTGATGCTCTGCAAATTGTTTGTTCACGGCTTTTTTAAAGGCATAAAATGCACATATGAAGATTAAAATTCCATTAATACTGATAAATATAGAGCCAACCAAACCACCAACACTACCTTTTACCCAAACCAAATAGAACCCTGCAATACTTATCAGAAAGGCAGAAGTAATATAAATTAGTCCACTAACTCTATGAGCTTTGCGAAACTTGTTCCGAAGCTTTTTAATTAGTTGTAGCGGATCGCCAATTGTGATAACAGTGGCTAATGCTATGTGCATACCAAAAAAGATATTACCTAAAGTGTCTTTCGATACATAGCCGTGTGGTGCAGCAGTATTCCACCTTTCAAAATCTCCCGCTAAACCACTTACTCACGATAAATATATTCTGCCTCGCTGACCAACTCTTTTTTATAATAATACTTAGCGGTTAAAAGATAATTTTCTGAATCAAGAACATAAGCATATCCGTTTATTTCTTCAGAATTTATTTCGGTTCTAATTAAGAGTTTGTTTCCAAAGCCTTCACCACCATACCTTAAACTATTTATAGATAATACAGAATTATTTAACCCAGTATCAGAATAATCGCTAGAAGAGTTACGTAAAAAATCAGAAGTTAATTTATCATCATAAATATAATTTATAATTTCTGAGTTTTCTGTTTTTGAAATAACATTCTTATGATCATCATAAACAGCTTCTACAATTAAATCTTTGCGTGTATCTGAATCTCGACTTGTTTCTTTATAGAATTAAACCATGATTATTTATAAAGAAAGTTTTAAAGGGAAGACTACCACTTTCATCATCACTTTCGTAATTACTTAAACTAGTAATTGTATTATCTTGATTATAAGTAAATTCACGAGTTACTGTTAAAGTAAGATTATCTTGTTTGTTAACATTTTTTGTGATTCTACCTAGCTCGTCATAGATGAAGCTTGCATCTTGAATTAATGTTTTGTCTGCCGAAAACCCTTTTACAGAAGTTGTTTTACCAGAATTATCATAAAACCATTTATAATTGTAGGTCAATAAACCGTCTTTATCATACGAAAAACTTTCTTTAAGAGTTTTATTTTCAATTATGTAGGTGTAGCTTTCAGACAATATTCCTTCTGTATAATATTTTTGCTCAACCTTAATAAGTTCTTTTTCCCCTGTTTTTTCTATAACACTTTCATCACTATCACATGAAAATATTAATAGTATTAGAACTCCTATTGTAATTAGTTTAGTTAATTTCATATAAGTGTAATTATACGTGGAACTTGTATGTATTAATGAATACACCAACAATGATACGTAAATCATTAATCATACTAGATATTAAACTACAATTAATTTTGTATTATTGTGTGACAGAATCCAAACAACACATTTATTTATGTTCAACCTTTCCATTTTATTAGAATCAAGTACCAGTAAATATGCAAATAGAAATGCATTTACCTATGAAAACACTAGTTTAACTTATGCTCAATTAAACGGAGCAGTAAATCAGGTGGCAAATGGTTTGGTACAATCTGGGATACAGAAAGGAGATAAAGTAGCGTTGAGCTGCTTGAACATCCCTTATTTTCCAATAATCTATTTTGGTATTTTAAAAGCAGGAGCCGTAGTTGTGCCATTAAGCGTTTTGTTAAAAGAAAATGAGGTGGCGTATCACTTGCAAGATAGTGAAGCTAAAGCCTATTTTTGTTTTGTTGGTAATGAAATGTTGCCTATGGGAGAAAGAGGGTATAAAGGATTCAACAATACACCAACCTGTGAAAATTTTTATATGATAATGCCAAGTCCTACAATGGATTCACCAATTGAAGGAACAAAAACTTTAGGTGCTTTAATGAATGGACAGCTACCAAGTTTTGAGAGTATTATGACCACCCCTGATGATACGGCGTTGATTATTTATACTTCTGGTACCACAGGAAAACCTAAAGGAGCTGAGCTCTCACATTCAAATATTTTTATGAATGCAATGATTTGTAAAGGTTTGACAAGCATGACTTTTGAAGATAAAAGTTTAATAGTATTGCCTTTATTTCATATTTTTTCAATGACTGTACTGATGGTAAATATTGTCTATTGTGGAGGCGAAGGAATCCTTTTACCAAGATTTGATCCAGAAAAAGTAATTGATCTCATGGTCAAACATAAAATCACAATTTTTGCTGGAGTGCCAACCATGTATTGGGCATTAACAAATTATGAAGGCAATAAAGCAGCTATAGATGCTATTGGTGAGAATTTGAAAATTGCCGTTTCTGGCGGAGCATCATTGCCATTAAATGTGTTGGAATCTTTTGAGAAAAAATTTAATGTTCAAATTATTGAAGGTTATGGTATGAGTGAAGGTTCACCAGTAGTAACTTTCAATCAGAAGGATGTAGGTTGTAAACCAGGGTCAATTGGCACGCCAGTTTGGGGAGTTCAAGTAAAATTGGTTGATGATGCTGGAAATGAAGTGCCTCAAGGTGAAAAAGGAGAATTGATTTATAAAGGACATAATGTAATGAAAGGTTATTATAAAAAGCCAAAAGCCAATGCAAAAACCATCAAAAACGGATGGCTCTATTCAGGAGATATAGCGACAAAAGACGAAGACGGATTTTATTATATCGTTGATAGAACAAAAGATATGATTATTCGTGGTGGATTTAATGTGTATCCTAGAGAAGTTGAAGATGTTATGATGGAACATGAAGCCGTTTCTCTAGTTGCTGTTATTGGAGTGCCAAGTGAAGCCAGAGGTGAAGAAATTAAAGCTTGTGTAGTGTTAAAACCTGACCTTTCTGTTACAGAAGAGGAGTTGATGGCTTGGACAAAAGAAAGAATAGCAGACTATAAATACCCTAGAATAATAGATTTTATGGATGCCTTGCCTATGAGTGCTACAGGTAAAATTTTAAAGAAAGAACTCAGAAAGTAATAGTGTTAATTTGATAGATTTGTCCCCTTGAGGGGTAAGAAGATTGAAAAAAACGAATCTTATTACAGATGCCAAATGTAGCTCATTGTAGTCTTGTAATGTGATTTTTGTGGAAGTATTGAAAATATTTTGGTATTACTTACAAGTTTTTACAAAATCTTTTAAAACAATGATTAATGCTTCTTTATTTTCAATATGACTCATATGTCCGTCTGGTAATTCAATAAGGTTTGCACTTGTATTTTTAATAAATTTACGGTGGATGTTAACAGCTAAAACAGGGTCTTTTTCACCTAGAATAAGTAATGTTGGTGTTTTTATTAGTTTTAAAATTAAAGTTCTGTCTTTTCGAACTTTCATGCCTTCTAATGATGCGGTAATGCTTTGTGGAGAAATTTTTAAAGCTTCTTTGGTAATTTGTTTGATTTCTCTCTTGAAAATTTCTCGATTCTCTTCAGAAAATAAATTGGGAATGGCAATGCTAACAAAGGTCTTGTGATTTTGCTTTACAACCTTTATAGCTCTATCTCTATTTATTTTTTTTGTATTCGTATCAGCTAAAGCTGTTGAATTCATTAAACATAATCCTTTAATAGTCTCTGGAAATAATTCCGCGAAAGCAAGAGCTATATAACCGCCCATACTGTGCCCAATAAAAATATATTTACGTAAATTTAAATGTTGTAAAACAGCAAAAACCATTTGTGCTTGTTCTTCCATAGTATGGACATAACCTAAGTTTTCAGATTTACCATGACCTAATAAATCAATACAAACCACTTTGTTTTGTTTAGAGAGTTCTGTGGTGACAGTATTCCACATGGTTAGATTTTCTAAAAACCCATGAAGTAATACCACAACATTACCCTTTCCTTTAACATGATAATGAATAGAAGTATTTTTGTATTTGATAATAGCTGACATGAGGCAAAAATAACTATCTTTATGAAGAAAATTTTAAATTTAGTTTAAAATGTTACCATCTCCTTTTTCTAAACTCTCATTAACATCAGAAAAAAAACGGACAATAATTTCACTATTGTTGTTAATTGCTATTATAGGATTGATGCGTTACTTTGATGCTCCATTAAAAAATGAAATCTGTCAAAAAGGAATTGTCTCTTTTGAACTGGCAAAAGATTTAGCAGTAACAAAGAATATTATTAACTCGTGGGATGAGAAAGCGAAATTATCAGCTTATTCAAGTTTGATTCTTGACTTTTTGTTTTTGATGGTATACGCTACCTTTATAGGATTGCTAATTCATAAAATTGTAAAAAGAATGAAAGAAAATTCTTTTGTTTCAAAGATAGGAGTACTATTTATTTGGGGAGTTTTTTTAGCCGCTTTATTTGATGTGATAGAAAATATTGCCTTGCTTAATTTACTTTCTGGTAATTTAAATCAAGTTTGGTCTTCGGCAGCTTATTATTTTGCAGTATTAAAGTTTGCTTTAATTTTTGGTTGTATTGTTTATATCCTTATCGGATGGTTGTTGATTTTAATAAGTAATTTTAAGTTAAAATACTTATAATGACGTTGTTATGTGTTTTAATTAGATGCTATTTACAATACTTTTTAATTGCGAAATCAACTTCTTCTTTTGTCCAACCATATTTTTTGGCAGCAAAATAGTCATTACAAAATTCTGGTAAGTTTAATGCTTGTTTAGCTTGTGCCAACATCAAATAACCGTAAGCATATTTAGGATTTATCTCAACAGCCTTTTCAGCATCTTTAAAAGCATCTTGATTTTTGCCTTGTTCCATATATAAATAGGCTCTATATCCATAAGCTCTAAAAAAATTAGGCCTAATTTTTAATGATGCCTCAAAATCTTTTTCAGCTTCATTGTATTTTTTTAATTTTCTATATGATAACCCTCTATCTAGGTATGCAACATGATTTTTTGAATTTAATTCAATACGTTTAGACGAATAGTCAATAGCTTTTTGAAATTTTTGTTGATCAAAATACAAAAGGCTTAAGTTATCATATAATAAATCTAATTCGGGGTTTGGAAGTGTTAAAGCTTTTAAATAATCCTTTTCTGCTTTTTTGAATTCTTTGAGTTGGTAAAAACAATAGCCTCTATTCAGAAAGTGTCTGGGGTTTGAAGATTTGTTTTCAATCAGTTGAGTATATACAATACTGCTTTGCTTGTAATGTTTATTACCCGCTAGTGCATCTGCCAAAAATTGAAATTTTTGAGTGGAGGTTCCATTACAGATAGAATCTGGAATTTGTTGGGTTTGTAAATATCCTAATTCTAACGCAGTATGACTATCTTTACATGCAGCATCAACATTTAAAAGAAAGAAATGTATGGTCGCTCTTGTAGATATAGCATGAGGATGTTTATTGTCAATTTCAATGGCTTTGTTTATTGTTTCTAAACCTTCTTTATATTTTTGGTTTCGTGATAAAAGGATGGCATAGTTTACATATAATTCTGGACTCTTAAAGTTGTTTTCTAAAGCTTTCTGATAATCATTTTGTGCAATTTTAATATTATTTAATTGCTGATTGACAATACCTTTCCAATAATAATATTCTCCTTTTGGTTGAATAGATACTGCTTTTTCTAAAGCAAATAATGCAGGTTGTAATTCTCCAATTCTATTGTGTAGCAATCCTTTTTCAAAATAAGTATTAGCATTATTCGGGTCTAATTTAATAGCTTTGTCAATTCCTAATTTTGCATTATCATAATTATAAGTAGTATATGAAGCTTTAGAATATCTAATCCAATATCCTGAATCAATACTGTCTTTTGCATGATTTTCTTTTAACTTTCTGATGGCCGTTAAAGCATCAATAGTTGAATTTTTATTGATTAAAGCATCAATATCCTGATAATTGGTTTTCTGTCCGTAAGAGATAGAAGTTATAAATATAAAAATTAGAAGTATAAGTTTATGCATTGCTGAGTTTATCTAAGAGCAAGTTAGTGAAATCAAATTAAATATAGAATAAAGCCTCATTATAGATAAAGTGAGTTAAGTTAGCATTTTGTGTTACATAAAAATAACTAGCTTACCTAAGCTAATTTCATTAAATCTACAACCATAAAATATACTACAGAAAAAGTATTTAGATTAGTTGTATTGGTACATTTTCTCTTTAGTATTCCATATTTTTTAAATTTATTTTGCCTATTGGAAAGTTAGAAGTCATACAAAGTATAATTCCAATATTCTAGTTTAATTTAGATTGTGCGTTGTCCTCTGTATCAATTTTTGTGTGTTAATTAATGTAAAAAAAATAATCTGGGTTTTAGTTAATTCTACAAAAAAACTATTTCAAGTGTTCCGTTTTTGACAATAATTTTTCACCTCCATAATATTTAAAAAAAGCTATTTCAAATTCCCCTTTTTTATAAGATTTAAGAAATTTTTTTGTCACGTTTCTTAACTTTACTTTATTTTTCGATTTTTTTGCATATTCTAAAAATAGCTCAGCTGCTTTTAACCGTACTTCTTTAACATCTTCTTGTTCTCTGTAAATTTGATTCTCTGTAATAGAACAATTTAAAACACGATTAAAATTTAATTTTTGATCTAGCATATAATTCGCAATAGCAACTGAATATAGATACTGTTGATGGTGCGTGTTAGATAATGAATGGTAAAATCGTCCTCCTAAAGGAATGCCATAACCATTTTTGCCTTCTAGCCAAGATTTAACAATTTTTGATTCACTTATAAATTTGGCAGATTTTTCATCTAATGGTCTACTTAAAATATATGCTGACGCATTGTATACTAAGGTTTCATACTTTTCAATTTTAGAAAGCAATGTATCTTTTTCTATTCTAAAATCAGAGGGTATTTGTGCATAGGTATAAATAGAAATTATCATCAAAAAGAAGAAGATAATTCTATGTAGATTCTTTATTAGGTTAAAATTAAAATACATGTTTAGCTGACTGTAGTTATTATAACGCTAATTATAGAAACTTATTATTTGAATTTAGTATCACTCTTTCATTATCAGTAATTTAAAATAAAGAATACATGCTTAATTTTTATGAAGTAGAGATTTCTGCGAAGTGCATTAGTTTGATTCCTATGTTTATTGATGCTAAATTAGGTTTTGATACAGGTGGTTCAGAAATTAGACGAAAAGAGAATAGATGTTTTGCAATTACGAATATAGATGAAGATATGAATGACTGTCTTAAGCCTGATAATCTGGGTAGATTGAAAGTCATAGACTATCTAAAAAAATAAGAGAAGATTATTTGAATAGTTCTGATTTTAATGAAATTTTAATGCGAAAGAGGTAGGTTTTAAGTATCTTTTATTACAGACGGAACTGATATAGGTCATCAAAATAAATGATTAAATGATGTAATTTTGTAAATGTAATATTAAAATTATGAACTATGTATGTACACGTTGTATCATTTAAAATAAAAGAAGGAGAAGAACATACCTTTGTTGAGATACAAAAATTTGAAGAATCAACACAAGGAAAACCGGCTGGTTTAGATCACTTTCATATCTTCAAAGATCGTAATGATAAGCATAGATATTTTTTGGTAGAGTACTGGGATGATAAAGCCTCAAAAGAAGCTTTAGAAAACACAGAAGAACACCAACAATTTCATCAGTTTCGTGCCATTGCTATTGAGTATAAATATGAAAGTTATGAATGTGATGTTATTGTATAAAATAGAAAGGTTTAGATAAAGTTGATAGTTGTTAGAATAGAAAGTAATTGTTCAATAATATTAAATTGTAAGATTGTTTTTTTAGAGGGGCTTTAGAGGAGTATTGTTTGAAATTATTATTCTTTGCTAGGTTCAAAAAAGCCAAAATTTTTTAGATTTAGTTAATTTTTGAGAGTCCTTTTTGCAAGTCTTTTAATAGTTGTTGGTTTAAAATAGCACCTTCTTTAATATAATTGTGATAGTTGCCTAAACTGAATGTGGCGACAATTTCTGCTCCAAAATAGGGTAAGGTTTTTTGTGCAATTTGTAGAGCTGAAGATGCACCACCTTTTCCTGGTGAGGTGCTTAGAAGTACAATTTTTTTGGTTGCTAAAAAATTTCTGTTATTTCTAGAAAGCCAATCCAAGGTGTTTTTAAAGAATGCTGAAATATTACCATTATGTTCAGAAACAGAAATAATAAAACTATCAGCTTCTGCTAATTTTTGATCTAATTTTTGTACTTCTTTGGGAATGCCTCTTTTCTCTTCTATATCAATATTGTATATAGGGAAACTATAATCTGTAAGTTTGATAACTTCTACTTCTTAATAAGAGATGCTGCAATACGAACAAATTGATGATTGATTGAAGAAGAACTGTTACTTCCTGCAAATGCGATTGTTTTCATGGCTATAATTTTTCTGTTAAATCAAGGCTATACCTTGTGCATCAAATCTTCAATCTCCTCAATTTCAATAGGGATATTTCGCATCAAATTAAAAGGCTCTCCTTTTGCTTGAATTACCACATCGTCTTCTAAACGGATACCAAAACCTTCTTCAGCAATATAGATACCAGGTTCAACCGTAAATACCATATTTGCTTGCATAGGTTCAGTTAAAATGCCATAATCATGCGTGTCTAAGCCCATGTGGTGCGATGTACCATGCATTAAATATTTTTTATAAGCAGGCCAATTTTTATCTTCATTCTGAACATCAGATTTACTGAGCAAACCTAAACCTAATAGTTCTGAAGTCATGATTTTACCCACTTCTACATGGTATGCAGTCCAATCTGTACCAGGTATTAGCATCTTGGTCGCTTCATTTTTAACACGCAACACAGCATTGTAAACATCTTTTTGACGTTTGGTAAACGTACCTGAAACAGGTATCGTTCTAGTCATATCTGACGAGTAGTTTGCATATTCTGCACCAACATCTAATAGAATTAATTCACCAGCTTTACATTGTTGGTTATTTTCTATATAATGCAATACATTAGCATTAGCACCCGAAGCAATAATTGGTGTATAGGCAAATCCTTTGGAGCGATTTCTTAAAAATTTATGCATAAATTCGGCTTCAATCTCAAACTCCCACACATTAGGTTTTACAAAGTCTAAAATTCTTCTAAAACCTTTTTCGGTAATGTCACAAGCAGTCTGAATTAGATCTAATTCAGACTGCTCTTTAACTGAACGTAAACGCTGTAGAATGGGTTGGCTACGTAAATACGTATGTGCAGGGTATTTTTGTAGCAACATCTTTATATACCGAGCTTCACGAGTTTCGGTTTCTACATTGGCTCTATAATGTTCGTTGGTGTTGATATAAACAGCATCACATTGTGTCATCAATTCAAACATAATTTTTTCTAGATCCTGTAACCAATAAACAGTTTTAATACCACTAGTTTTTAATGCGGCTTCTTTTGTTAGTTTTGCACCTTCCCAAACGGCAATATGTTCGTTAGTTTCTTTTAAAAATAAAATTTCACGATGCTCTTCTTTAGGGCAATCAGGAAATAACATCAAAATACTTTCCTCTTGATCTACACCACTTAAGTAAAAAATATCACGATGCTGTTCAAAAGGCATGGTACTGTCTGCACTTATCGGATAAATGTCATTAGAATTAAAAACTGCTAAACTTTTAGGTTTCATTTGAGCAGTAAATTTTTTTCTGTTTTTTATAAAAAGTTTGTTGGTTATGGGTAGATATTTCATAAGGTGAATTGTATTAGCTAACAAAGTTATAAATTTGTAGTTATAAATGCTTTTATAGAATGAAATACTTTTTATTTATTGTTGTTTTTCTATTGAATAGTTGTTCACCAAAATTAAGCCAATCTTTTAAAAAAGTTTCTAATCCTGAAAAAATTTGGGTCATTTTTCATCCATTTAAGGCTAAAAAGGCATTTAAAATTTCTAAAGAAGTAGAGAAAGTGAAAGATTCTATTGCTCATGTAGAGATTATAGGAAAAGATAATAATGGCGGACAATTAGATGCTTTTAAACATAGTTTTTGGATGGCTAGTTTAACACAAAAAATAGGAAAGAGAGCCGCATTAAGTTTAGGTAAGGCTCATGAAAAAGGAAATTATCAATCTTTTAAAAAACGGCAGTTAGAAGATGGAGTATTACCAGATAAGCCTTCATCAGAAATGGATTTGTTTAATAATGTTATTGGAGTACGTGTGGGTTATAAATATAAAAAAGCATCAAAAAATATAATTATTCAACAATTGTTAACTAAAATAGGAGAGGGAGAATTACGAATTTTAAAAAAGAATAATTTGGGTAATTTTTTAGACTGTCAAAATAAGATTATTCCTTTTGAAAATTTGCAACACCGTTGGGAAACAAAAAAATGCTTGATGCCTTCTAACAATACAAGAATAGATTAGTTTTTAGTATATTGCAGATTCAAATTCAATATGGAAATTTATTGGCGAATGCAAAAAAGAACAGCTAAATATTTACAATTAATTTATGTGGTTTTTTTTCTGTTGTTTCTGAATTTTAATAGTTTTTCTCAAGCTGAAATTCCACCAAAGCCACACAAAAAAACTAGTGTTTATGATGATGCAAAACTATTAAGTACTTATGAAAAAGGTGCTTTAGAACAGAAATTGATTAATTATAATGACACCACCTCTACTCAAATTGTTGTAGTTACTGTAAAGACTATTCATGGAGAAGATATTGCTTTTTATGCAGCTCAATGGGCAGAGAAATGGGGTGTAGGTCAAGAAGAAGATGACAATGGCGTTTTTATTTTAGTCACTGAACAAGAGCGAAGAATGACAATTAGTACAGGTTTTGGTGTTGAGCATTTATTAACAGATGCTCTTTCAAAAAGGATTATTACGACTATTATTACTCCTCAATTTAAACAAGGTGATTATTATAGCGGTTTAGATAAAGGGACTTCTGCAATTATGCAAGTGCTTAATGGAGAGTATCAAGGATCACCTAAAAATGAAAGTGAAGGAATTCCTATCATTTTTATTATCTTATTTTTTGTGGTTTTAATAATTATTCTTTCCAATCGAAATAAAGGACGTGGCGGTAGAGGTGGACGAAGACGTAATTCAACAGCAGGTTCTATTTTAGAAGCCATCATTTTAAGCAATGCTGGTAGAGGTGGCTTTGGTGGCGGCGGTGGTTTTGGTGGAAGCTCTGGCGGAGGTAGTTTTGGTGGAGGCGGATTTAGTGGTGGTTTTGGCGGCGGAAGCTTTGGCGGTGGCGGTGCTTCTGGAGGTTGGTAACTAATCATTTCTTAAAGCTTCTAGATTTTCAAAAAGACCATTTATAAGATTAACTAGGTGTAATATATTTTATGAAAAAAAGAGCTGTTTTTTTGATGTTTACTATTTTGATTTCTTGTACTAAAAATCTAGATTCAGAATCGCTACCAACACAACCTTATCTCCTTGTGCTTGGTGTTGCTCAAGATGCAGGCTATCCTCAAATAGCATGTCAAAAAGACTGTTGTAAACGGGTATATCAAAACTCAGAAAATAAAAGACTAGTAAGTAGTATTGCTATTATTGATCCGATTTCCAACCAAAGTTGGCTTTTCGATGCTACTCCAGATTTTACACAATAAACACAATTATTATCTAAACATACAAAAGGCAAAAGTTTACCTGATGGTATTTTCTTAACTCATGGTCATATTGGGTATTATGCTAAAACATATAATGCCGTATAAAACAGTTTATTTTTCACAATATTATCATTAAAATAGTGTATCGTAACTATGCCTATGCTAAAATATTTTGTCTTAATCTTGCAAAAAATAATAGCTATTTTATTTTATGACATCAAATATTTAAATTGGTATAAGGAATTGTTGAACCCAAATAATAATTATAATCTGAATTAAAGATCTATCAATGCTTCCAATACTTTCTGCCCTCGCCAGTTTTTCCAAGGTATTAAACTTATAGCTGAAACAAATAATTTTGATTGTAAAAATGATAAAGTAGTACAGGAAATTAGGATGCAAAAAAGAAAATTCTTCATTATTGGGTTGAGAGTATATTAAAAGACAAAGTAATTAAAATTACATTTAAATATTCTTAAAAAAAATAAAACAGAACATTATGTTTATTTCTTTCTAAAATAAATGATGATAGGTACGCCATGAAAGTTAAATAGTTCACGCATTTTATTTTCTAAATACCTTTTATAAGGAGGTTTTACATATTGAGGTAAATTACAGAAAAATGCAAATTGAGGTGTTGGTGTGGGTAGCTGCATGCAATATTTAATTTTCACAAATTTCCCTTTGTATGCTGGTGGCGGATTTTGCTTCATAATATCTAACAAAGCATCGTTCAATTTACTGGTTATAATTCTATTTTTTCTATTTTCAAATACCTCTACAGCAGTTTCAATAGCTTTAAAAATTCGTTGTTTGGTCAAGACAGAGGTGAAAATAATAGGTACATCAGTAAAAGGAGCTATTTCTTGTCTTATTTTAGTTTCAAATTCTTTAGTGGTTTGAGTATCTTTTTCAATCAAATCCCACTTATTGACTAAAATAACAACTCCTTTTTTGTTTTTTTCTGCCAGCCAAAAAATATTTTGGTCTTGTCCTTCAAAACCTCTTGTAGCATCTAAAACTAAAATAGCAACATCGCAATGTTCAATAGCTCTTACAGAACGCATAACGGAGTAAAATTCAAGGTCTTCTTTTACTTTAGTTTTACGACGGATTCCTGCGGTATCAACCAAATTAAATTCAAATCCGAATCGGTTGTATTTGGTATCTATTGAGTCTCTAGTTGTGCCAGCAATGTCAGTAACAATATATCTATTTTCACCTATCAAGGCATTGATAAAAGAAGATTTTCCTGCATTTGGTCTGCCTACAACTGCAAAACGAGGTAAATCTTCTTCAACCCTTTCTTCTTCTGGAGGTAATATTTTTATCAATTCATCTAATAATTCACCAGTACCACTACCGTTTATACTAGCAATGGTAAAATATTCGCCTAAGCCTAAAGCATAAAATTCTACAGCATCTGAATTTCGTTTGCTATTGTCAACCTTATTGATGGCCAATAACACAGGTTTTTTTACTTTACGGAGGAGTTTTGCAACATCTTCATCCATACCAGTAACACCAGTTTCAACATCAACCATAAAGATAATAACATCTGCTTCATCAATAGCCAATTCAACTTGTTTGTCAATTTCAGCTTCAAAAACATCATCAGAACCTTTAATATAACCACCAGTATCAATTAAAGTAAACTCTCTACCATTCCATTCACTTTTACCATAATGCCGATCTCTTGTTACACCACTAACGGCATCAACAATTGCTTCACGACGCTGAATTAAACGATTAAAAAATGTTGATTTACCAACATTCGGTCTTCCTACTATGGCTACTATATTACTCATATGAAATAAATTGTATGCAAAGGTAATGTTATTAGGCTAATGTTTTAGGTTTTGGGTTTCTAGTTTAAAAAATATTACCTTTCCAACCCAAATAACATGAATATGAACCAGCCAATACATGATGAAAAGATTAATAGAGTCTTATTAAAACCTCGTTTTAAATTAAAATTTGACCAAAGTCAACAAGATATTTTAGATAAATTTAAGGACAATCTTACAGATGAAGAATGTAAGTATTGCTCAAAAATGTCTGGCAATCACATTTTTTTAGATGTACCAAAATCTGAAGAACATTTTTGGTCACCTCAATTGCAAGTTGAGGTAATTAAGGATGGGAATGATAAAGCAATTGTAAAAGGTATTCTTGGTCCTAAACCAAAGGTTTGGACATTTTTTATATTTCTTCATTTTGTCGTAGCAGCAGCTTTTATTGTATTTTTTGTGATATTTTATGTGAAATGGAGTTTGGAAAAAGATTATCAATTCGCAAAATATATGTTAATAGGTCTACCTATAATTTGGATGGTACTTTATTTTTTAGGACAATCTGGAAAGAAATTGGGATATAAACAGATGGTAGAACTCGATGATTTTATGATGAAAACGCTTGGGAAGTAGTTGGTAGTTGACAGTTTTTAGTTAGCAGTCTTCAGTTTGTTGCATTATTATTTTGAATTAACATCTTTATGTCTTTGTAAATATTCAGTTTTTGGATGGTATTCCTTAGATGCTGGCAATCTCAATTCATCATGTGTGAACTTACCTAATACTTCTCGTAAACCATCAGGTTTATTAGGTAAGAATATAGTAAAATCAGCATTAACAATTATCAACCCTTTATCAAAAGCAAGGTCGTGTAAACCACACAATAAAATAGCATTTGTAGGCTCTAGCCGAATATTTTTATCTTCACTCCAAGGGACAATATGACTTGCTCTTAATACTTTTACTGCATCAACATCGCACATCGCACATTTGTTTTCATATAGTTGTAGAAGTAGTTCTCGAAGAGAATTTTGTCCAACTCTTTGAGAAATGATAGATTCTCTTTCAGTCTCTTTTATTTTGTTAAGTTTTTCATGGTAATTATTTTCAAGATTACTTTTTAATTTACCAATTGTTTCAATATCATTGCTCTTAGAAGAATAATTAAATCGGTAAACACCTCTATTTGTTTTTGGGTCTGTTATTAATAAGCCATGTTCATTTTCTTTTTGCCCTTTTAAATGACGAATGTGATTATAAATAGAACTTTTATGTTTTCTTCCTACACCTTTATTACGGAGAAGTAATTGTTGTTCTTCAAATAACTCTTGCATAGTTGCTCCTTTAAGCAACATTTTATCAATTACAGCACCACCATCACCATGCCCTAACCAATTTTTTTCACCTTCAGGTTCAACAGGTAAATTATTTAAAATTCTTTTTGTATTTTTAATATCTAGTTCTTTATTCCTATTTTTTCTCATATTATTTTTAATTTTCATTAAAATTTATGATAAAAGTACTGAATACTGCGACTGCCTACTGAATACTAAGAATTCCTTTCATTTCTTGTTGTAACTCCAAAGCTTTTTCAGTTGCTTTTTCAGCAAAATCTACTCCGTTTGAAGCATAGATAATTCCTCGAGAAGAGTTGATTAATAATCCGACATCATCATTCATTCCGTATTTGCAGACACCTTGTAAATCTCCCCCTTGAGCACCAATACCTGGGACTAATAAAAAGTGATTGGGTACAATTTTTCTAATTTTCTGAAAGTATTCAGGACGAGTAGCACCGACAACATACATGAGTTGGTCACTATTTTTCCAAGTAAGCGATTGTTGTAATACTTTTTCATATAAAGTGAATCCGTTTTCATCTTTTAGCACTTGAAAATCGAGCCCACCTGTATTTGAAGTTAAGGTTAATAAGATGGTGAATTTATCCGAAAAAGCAAGAAAAGGCTCTACAGAATCACTTCCCATATAGGGAGCAACAGTAACAGAATTAAAATTCAAATCTTCAAAAAAAGCCTTGGCATATTGTGTTGAGGTATTGCCTATGTCACCACGTTTGGCATCAGCAATAGTAAAAATTTCAGGGTAGTTTTTATTTAGATAATCAATGGTTTTTTGTAGAGCTTTCCAACCTTCAATTCCGTAAGCTTCATAAAAAGCAATATTGGGTTTGTAGGCTACTGATAGGTGATGAGTAGCATCAATAATCTGTTTGTTAAACTCAAAAATTGGATCTTCTAGTTTTAATAAATGTTGTGGAATTTTCTCTAAATCAACATCCAACCCTACACATAAAAAGGATTTTTTGATTTTGATTTGTTCAATAAGTTGCTCTCTATTCATTTATAATGATAAAAAATGTCATGCAAAAGTAAGAATTTCATAGGTTTCTTTACGTAGTTTATTTTTATCTTTGTGTTTTAAATTTTAAAACGACATCATGAGAAGTAAAATAGTAGCTGGTAACTGGAAAATGAATAAAACATTATCAGAATCGAAAGATTTGGTGAAAGAAATCAAAAAATCTATAAAAGGTATCAAACTAGAAAACACACGTGTAATTATAGCACCTACTTATGTAAATCTTCAAAAAGTGTCAAAAAGCACAAAAAAATCGGCTATTGAAGTTGCAGCACAGAACATGCATCAAGCGGATAGCGGAGCATTTACAGGAGAAATTTCTGCGGAAATGTTAAAGTCTGTAGGTGTGGGTATCGTTATTTTAGGGCATTCTGAAAGAAGAGAATACTTTGGTGAAACCGATGCCTTATTGGCTCAAAAAGTAGATCAAGCGTTGAAGAACAAGTTAGAAATTATTTTTTGCTTTGGAGAAGTCTTAGATGATAGAAAAAATGAAAATCATTTTAAAGTGGTTGAAAGTCAGATTAAAAATGCCTTATTTCATTTAGATGCTAGTGATTGGAAATATCTTGTTTTGGCATATGAACCAGTATGGGCAATTGGCACAGGTGAGACAGCATCACCAGAACAAGCTCAAGAAATGCATGCTTTTATTCGTAATTTAGTTGCTTCAAAATATAATAGTGCTATTGCAGATAATGTTTCTATTCTTTACGGAGGTAGTGTAAAACCTGCCAATGCAAAAGAAATTTTTTCAAAAGAAGATGTTGATGGAGGTCTAATTGGTGGAGCTGCTCTAAATGCTGATGATTTTTCAGCTTTGATTGAAGCGATATAAGCCATAGAATTCCATCTTGAGAGTCGAGTAATAATTGTGTTTTTTAAAATAGTATATTCGTTGTTTTATGATTTATATTTCATACACTTTTACGGTAAAACCTAAAGAACCTGCAACTGAAATTCTAATTGCTGAATTGGGTTATGCAGGTTTTGAAAGTTTTGTAGAAAATGAAGATGGAGTTATTGCTTACATCCAAAAAGAAGAACATCTAATTACTATTTTAGATGAGATTCAAATTTTACAATCAGATGAATTTGAAATTTCATATGTAAAAGAGGAAATAGCTCAAGTCAATTGGAATAGTGAATGGGAAAAAAATTTCAACCCTATTCAGGTAGATGATTTGGTGAGTATTAGAGCTCCTTTTCATGAAAAAACCAATCATAAATACGATATTATTATTGAGCCAAAAATGAGTTTTGGTACAGGGCATCATGAAACTACACACATGATGGTGCAACAATTATTGACTTTAAACTTGAAGGATAAACGCGTGCTTGATATGGGATGTGGTACAGGTATTTTAGCCATTTTTTCAGAAATACGTGGTGCTAAGTTTATTGATGCCATTGATATAGATGAATGGTGTTATGAAAATACATTTGACAATTTAGAACTTAATAATTGCAAAAAAATAGATGTTTATAATGGTGATGCATCATTACTGATTAATAAAAAATATGATCTTATTATAGCAAATATCAATCGTAATATTTTATTGAATGATATCAATATTTATGCAGATTGTTTAAATAATAAAGGTGTTTTATTATTAAGTGGTTTTTACGAAGAAGATATTCCTCTTATTGATACAGAAGCTTCAAAGTACCAGCTAAAACTAGATTCAATTATTGAAAGAAATAATTGGGTGGCTTTAAAATATAGTTTATAATTGAACTGATGTTTTTAGCTTTTAATAAGAAGTAAATATTCCTCTCTTGAGAAGCTTATGCTGAATTGATTTCAGTTGAATTAGATGAGTATTTCCTTCGAAAATAGTTAGTAATCATAATTAGAGTTTTCCTTTAGTTTAGAATTTCTTTAGAATTAAAGTTTATAATGGGTATAGAATTTTTATTCTAAACACTTATATTGTTA
>JAMONB010000030.1 GCA_027066745.1 Flavobacteriaceae bacterium | reverse complement strand
ACCATTACTTTTCTATTTTCAGTAATTAGATGTTCTTGATGAATTTGTATTTGATTGCCTTTCCAAAACCCTAAGTCAACAAATTGTTTTTTATGACTTGCATTTAGGTAGCAAAACGGTTTATTATTGATATAGTAAAACGGAATTCTATATTTGTATTTCAATACTAAATTCGGAATAGCATGTTCAATAACCACTTGCAAATGAAGGAGTATAGAGCGATAAGGCTCTGGTTGATTTAGGATGTAATCTTCAGCTGGATTCATATTTTAAGACCGTTGTAATGTAAGGTAAATGTAGTGTTTTAAACCTTTCTAGCTTCAAATTCCTTCCTTCTCTATAATTTCAAGCCCTCATAAACAATCGTTTACTGCGGGTTAAATTTTAATCGAGCATCGTACTTTTTTGCTAAAAGAGGTTTTGCAACGGTCTTAATTTTACATCAAAAACACTTGTTTATTTCTAAAATATTATTAACTTTGCATTTCAAAGTACTTTTAAAATGGATAAAAAAGATTATTTAAAAGACATTTCTGAAATCAAAGATATCATGAATCGGTCAACACGATTTATGTCTTTGAGCGGTATTTCGGGAATCTTAGCAGGGATTTATGCGTTAATTGGAGGGTTTGTTGCCTATAAGTTATTGCTAGATTATGGCAGATCAATGTATGGGTCAAGTGTATTGCCTTTATCAATTCTAGAATTGATACTTGTAGGTATTGCAATTGTTGTCGCATTATTGTCTGTTTTTACAGCCTACTTATTCACTAAAAGAAAAGCAAAAAAGAACAATGAAAAGGTTTGGACAAAAGCTTCTAAACAATTAATGTCAAGTTTTTTAGTTCCGATGCTGGCAGGCGGTCTTTTTACTTTATTGTTAATATATAGAGGTTATTATGGTTTGGTTGCACCAATAACACTTATTTTTTATGGCTTGGCTTTAATCAATGCGAGTAAGTATACACTTAGTATGATAAAATATTTAGGAGGTATAGAGCTTATTCTTGGCTTACTAGCCATGGTTTTTTTTGGTCATGGAATCCTATTTTGGATGCTTGGTTTTGGTGTTTTACACATCTTATATGGAACACTTATTTATTTTAAATTTGACAAAGCCTAGTAAAGGAATTTTAATAGACTAAAAACTAAATAAAAAAACTTGTACAGTATCATTAAAAATATCAATAAAATATTTGACCATCGTGTTCGATTGGGAATTATGTCTGCATTAATGGTAAATGATTTTGTCGATTTTATTACCTTAAAAGAATTATTAGATGTTACTGATGGTAATTTGGCAAGTCACTTAAAGGCGTTAGAAAAAGTGGAATATATACATATCACAAAAGAGTTTATTGGCAAAAAACCAAACACCAAATACAGCACAACTCCTATTGGAACAGAGGCTTTTCAAAAACATATTTCTGCTTTAGAAAAAATAATTAAAATGCAACGATAAAAAAATTTAAATATTAACTTTGAATTACAAAGTACTTTTAAATATGGAAAAAAGAAAAAAGATTATCATTTGGTTATTTGAAAAATCTCAGAAGATTTACACCAAATATATTAAAAAAAATGAACCCTGGAATATTAATAAATCAGACTTATTGCATTATCCTGAGGAGTCATTTGGCAGGCATATGGGTATGTTTTTAGTCGATAACGAATTTGACCTCATCCCCAAAGCAGAACGACATGACGCTTATCATGTACTTACGGGTTATGATACCAAAGTTGAAGATGAAATTGCACAACAATACCTGTGCTATGGAAACGGGAAACGTAGCATTTACCTCTATGGAGTAATCACCATTGGCACGGTTATATTACCAGATTATATGAGCTATTATATAAAATCATACAAAATTGGGAAAAATGCAAACCATTTTTACAATCTAGATTTTAAAAACCTTTTAAACATCCCTCTTATAGATTTACAATCTTGTATTTTTTCAAAATCACATATCAATAATTGTATCTAATTTAAAAACAATGAAAAAGCAATATAAATTAAACGTATTACTAAGTCTATTTTCAATCTACTGCATTGCATTGGTTTTTTTTAGAGCTTGGTTCACAGGCTCTATATTCTATATGTTTCTCATCTGGAATTTAATCTTAGCTTATGTTCCTTTGGCAATTAGTCAATTAATGCTCAGTAAGAATCATAAAAAGAGTTCAACTGTGGCCTTAGCTGTTATTTGGCTTTTATTTCTACCCAATGCACCCTACATTATAACAGATTTTATACATATAAAACAAGGAACATTGATGCCTTTATGGTTTGATTTACTTTTGGTGTTTTCGTTTGCTTTTAATGGGATGATCTTATTTTTTATATCCGTTGAAGATGTACAGTTTCTTATTTCAAAACATTTTTCAAGCTTTAAAACATGGACAATTACTGTTTTTATCGTATTTCTAACAGGATTTGGTGTCTATCTCGGTAGATTTTTACGATTCAATAGTTGGGAACTAGCATCAAATCCTAAATTGTTATTTGTAGAGATATTTGACAGAGTATTGCAACCCACATCTCACCCTAGAACATGGGGATTTACTATTGGGTTTGGTACTTTACTCTTATTAGGGTTTCTAATTTTTAGAGCAATAAATACTAAGGATGCCGTTAAAATATCTTAAAAAGAAAATCTGAACCCCAAAGAAAAGGCTTCTATATTTGACACTCCTAAACTAAAATGTTCGTAACCAGATGATATGCGGTATTTTTTTAGATGGTAATTTAATAGAATTTTTGACTTAGATACTTCTTGAGAATTAATACTTGAGCCTTTATAAGAAGCTAGAATACTTATAGGTTTGACTATAAATAATTCTGCACCAGCACCGTAAGCAAAACCAAACTTTTTAACATCATTGGCTACATACATGGCTCCAAGTCCAAACCATAAATCAAACCTTTGAGTTCGTACTCTATGGTAGTTTACCATGCTTGTTACTAAAGAAAACCCTTCTGTTTGTCCGTTAACCTTTTCTATAAGTTGTAAGTATCCCGCTTCCAAATCAAAACGCTTTGCAAATCTAAAATTTAGGTTTAAGTTATTTCCATAAAGGTTTTTATCCTCAATAACTATGGTATTTGAGATATCTAAACGTGCCAATGCAAAATCATTAGTATCGTTATAAACAAAATTTCCATATTGGTCTGGTGTTGAAATCTGAGCAGAATGCATCCTTGAATTTAGTTCAAATACGCTCTCTACAACAATACCATAGGTTAAATTAAATGCAATTAAAAAAGAAAGATCTAATAATGGATTTCCAGAATCAAAAGAAGAAGTTGACCTTCTTGAAGATGAAGTTCTACTACTACTACTACTACTCGATGTAGTTGTTGTTGTATTGTCTTTTAAACTTTCTTTGGCCTCTTTAAGTTTTCCGTTTTGAGCATAACTAAAAAGGCTCATTCCTAAAATGAGTATTAAAGTGGTAAATGTTTTCATAGATCATTTTTTAAATTATCTATTCATCAACAATTATACCATCAAAACCAATTATTAATAAAATTTATGATGGCATCTCATAAAAAAACTGCTCACTTACAATTTCACCATCTTTAACTTGGTACAAACAAATCTCTTCCATTTGTATTCTACCCCTTCCTTTAAAGGTGATGTCCATATCCATAACGCAAGAAAAATGATCTCCTGCTACTTGAGGGTCTGATACACCTCCTCCATGAAATTCTTCAACACTTGCGTACCATTCTTGACTTTTTTTAGTAATTGCTTCTTTACCTGAGACCAATTCTTCTCCAGGGATACCTGGCATTTCTTGACTCGTACAACGATTGGCATACAACTCTTCTAAAGCTTGCATGTTTTCGCCTTTACGGCACAATTCAACTAAACGATTGGCAACTTGTTGTGTGTTCATTTTTTGAAAATTTTAGAATTATTGTCTAAAGATAAGGAAAAAATAAACACACTTTTTTTATGTATTCTTTTGAATATTTCTAATCAAATGTTCTAAGCCATTAAGTTTTAGTTCATAAACTAAGCCTAACATCATTCCAATCTTTCCTTTGGGAAAGCCTTTAGCATGATACCAAACAATATAATGTTCGGGTAAGTCAATCAAAAATCTACCTTTATACTTACCATAAGGCATTTTAGTATGCGATAAATCAATAAGAAATTGTTTGTCTTGCATGTTTGACGACTT
>JAMONB010000029.1 GCA_027066745.1 Flavobacteriaceae bacterium | reverse complement strand
AAAGAGTAAAACCAACAACATTTCCTAAAAGAGTTGCCCATTCTCCCCCTCCATTTACTGTTTTTATTTCTTTTTTGGATAATGATTCTACAGAATATTTTGATAAATTCATAATTTTCATTTTTTTATTAATTTTTTATTTTATATAAAGTATTCTACACCATCCCAAAAATCATCTTGATTTTCTACAGCATCAATAATAGCGTAGGCTAATAGCGCGCCCACAAGAGTTCCCCAAAAGCCACCATCAGTTTCCTTAATTTCTTTGGCATTCAATTCTAGAACACCATAATTTTCTAAATTTTTCATTTTTTAAAATTTAAAGTTAAACATTTATAT
The DNA here is from genome assembly GCA_027066745.1 of Flavobacteriaceae bacterium. GTDB lineage: Bacteria > Bacteroidota > Bacteroidia > Flavobacteriales > Flavobacteriaceae > Aureibaculum. Next base: position 3,854 of record JAMONB010000029.1, on the reverse strand, counting down.
TTTTATCTAAAACTTTAAAATTGCGCAATTTTTGTATTTGATACTGCTAATATAGTTTTGTCCACTCTAATTGCATTGGAGTAAAGAAATTTTTTAAAATCCCTCCTGAAATTTTTATTTTTTCTTGTGATGTTAGCAATTGAACAGAGTAAACAATCTCTAATTCGCAATCATCATTATATACATAACTCTTTAAGTTTCGAGAGTAACTTATAGGAAACCCTTTAATTTTTAAATCCTCTAAAATATTATACAATTGACTTTCACTTAAGCTTAATCTATTAGCAAACTCTTTTGGAGAGCCTGTATTAGCAACTTTAATATATTGATGAATTTTTTTTAATCGATCTAATTGTTTAGTTGTTGTCATCTTTTTCAATTTTATATTGTTATTGGCATTTGTTGTTTCCAAAGGTTATAATATTCCCCCTTTGCCTTAAATAAACTGGAATGAGAGCCTTGTTCAAGAACTTTTCCTTTTTCTAACACCACAATTTCATCAGCATTTACAATAGTACTTAGTCGGTGAGCTATTACAATTATGGTCTTATTGTTTTCTCTTAAATTTTTAATAGTACGTTGTATATAGTTTTCTGAAGTACTATCTAATGAAGAGGTAGCTTCATCTAAAACTAGTATTTCGGGTTGTTTATACAATGCTCTGGCAATAGCAATTCGTTGCTTTTGCCCTCCTGAAAGCGAGGCCCCATTTTCTCCTAAATAAGTGTTAAACCCATTTGGTAAAGTTTCTATGAAATCTAGTATGCCAATATTTTTACAAATACTTAATATTAGTTCCATATCTGGCTGAAATTCACCTATAGCTATGTTTTCAATTACATTACCTGCAAACAAATCTATTTTTTGAGGTACAACACTCACTAATTGGCGTAAACTATTGTTTTCAATGTATTGTAAATCAAAGTCACCAAAAGCAATTGTTCCACTTTGCAAAGGATACATGTTTTGAAGTAACGAGATAAGTGTTGATTTTCCTGAACCACTTTCACCAACAATAGCGGTTATATTTCCTTTTTTTATGTTAAGATTAAAGTCTTTAAAAACTTCAACACGAGTTCCATATCTAAAAGAAACATTTTTAAAAGAAATATCTCCAATTTTTTCTTTTGTAAGTTTGAATTTGTTTTCGGTTTCTTCACGCTCTAAATCCATTATTTCAAATAACCTATCAGCTGCAATCAATGCACTTTGAATTTGCTTGTTAGCACCAACTAAGCCAGCGATTGGCCCAGTAAAATAACCTATAATTGCATAAAATGACATTAATTCTCCAGGTGTAATTTCACGCTCAATAACAAAATAAGAACCAGACCATAATAAAATAATAGTAAAGGCTTGAGAAATAGTACTTGATGAAGTTCCAGCAAAAATACTATTTAAAGCCGATTTATAACTTGTATTTAAAAGGCTTATAAACTTGGTTTCAGTTTTAATATTGGCAAAACTTTCTAATCCGAAGCGTTTTATTGTACCTACTGAATTTAAAGATTCTACTAACTGACTTTCTAAATCAGCAGCTTTTTCCATTATTTTTCGCTCTGTTTTTTTATTAAGTCTATTAACAATGGCATAGATAATTAGATAAAAAGGTATAATGGCTAACATAATTAAAGCCAACTTCCAATAATAGGTAAACATAAGCCCAAAGGAAAAAATAACAATTAATACATTTACAGCTAAAGATAAAGCTACTCCATTTATGAAAGCTCTAATTTTTACAGCATCATTTATACGTGAAATAATTTCACCTACACGCATAGTATCGAAAAACTGCTGAGGAAGTTTTAATAAATGCTTGTAATAACCCAAAATTAGACGAGCATCAATTTGTTGTCCTGTTTTTATGAGAAAAATATCTTTAAAAACACTGATGATTATTTTAAGAAATAAAAGCACAAGCATTATTATACTTAATAAATTAAGAAGTCTAGTATTACCACCTACTAATACAAAATCGGTAATTTTTTGAATATATATAGCTGTTGAAAACCCAAGAAGTGTAAATATTAATGCACCAACAAAAGCTTGAATTAAGATGTATTTATGGGGTTTTAATAAAAACCAAAAACGTTTTAATACAGAAACTTTTTCGTTGCCTCCTTTAAAATTTTCGTTAGGTAGTAAAATTACTAAAATACCAGTCCATTCTTCTTTAAATTCTTTATGCGTTTTTTTATGAAATTTCCCAGTACCAGGATCCATAATTTTGATATAGGTTTTGGTAACTTCATAAATAACCACATAGTGTTGTAATTGTTTTTTAACAATTATATGGGCAATTGTAGGTTTTGGAATTTTAAACAAACTATCAAAATCGCCACGTACACCTTTAGCTTCATAACCTAATTTTTCAGATGCTTCTATTAAACCTAATATATTGGTGCCTTTTTTATCGGTACCTGCGTATTGTCGAATCCTAGCAATTGGAATTTCTAGTTTGTAATGAGCACTTATTGATGCTAAGCAAGCAGCTCCACAATCTGTAATATCGTGCTGTTTTATTGTTATTTTCGCCATTAATATTTTTCTTTCAATTTTTTATGCAACTCTAGACAATACGTTGGTTACTAGGATTTAACCAATCATCTATTTTGTCATATAGCAATTCAAATAAAGTACGTTCGGTAAGTTTAAATCGAGCGTTAAAAGTCATACCTTTTTTCAAATTCCCTTTAAAATTATTTTTCAGCATTAAATATTTTTGGTTAATTTTACATCGAATTTTAAAAATTGGAGTTTCATTATTTAACTCAATGTCTTTACCTATTTCAATAATTTTACCTGTAGCAAGTCCCCATTGATTATAATTAAATGCATCCATTTGAAATTTAACAGTACTATTTGGGTTTATTAAACCAATATCAATAGGGGAAACATAACATTCAGCAATTAAATCACCATCAGGTGATATTTCTGCTAAAAGTTTCCCTGCATTAATCAAACTACCTTCTTCAATACCAATAACATTCATTAGAGTGCCGTTTATTGGTGCAGTAATTATGTAATGTTCCCTATCTTCATCTTGTAATTCATAATTGTTTTTTAACTCTTTTAGTTCTTGAATTTTACCTGTTAAATCTGCTTGCCAAGCATTTTGTTGTTGTTTTTTAAGTTGAGCTATAGCGTTAATTATTAAATCATAATCAAATTTGTAATTTTCAAATTCAACGGCTGCTATTACCCCTTTTTCAAATAAGCTTTTATTTCGTAGATAATCTCTCTTTTCTTTTTTAAATCGAGTATGTAGCTCTTTTAATTTTTGATTGTATTCTAAGTATTCTTTTTGATATTTAGCAGAATAGATACTATCTAAAATAATATGTTTATTAGTTATTAAATTTTCTATATCGTGCTTAAACCTTGATGTCTCCGTTATTTTATATTGAATTAGTTCTAATGTTCTATCTATATTATGATTATCCAGTATAATTAGCGTATCACCTATCGTTACTTTTTTGTTTAGTTTAATCGAAGATTTAAGAACCTTTCCTGCATAAATAAGATTAAGGCTTATTCTTTCTTGTTCAGGTTTTAACAAACCTCTTGAGGAGGTATAAACATCAACTTTAATAAATGGTAATGAAATAAAAGCACCAATTAAAGCAATTAGAAAAGTTGTATAAATAATTGAACTTTTTTTACGATGTTTAAATTGATGAACCTGAGTTGTATTCTCTAATATTTCTTTTGGAAAAATATTTTTCATTTTTTTTTAATTAAAAACTTCTATTGTTAAATAATATTTAATCAATAGAAGTTTGTGTTTGAATTTAAAATATTAATTTTAATGCTATTAAAACTAATACTAACAGAATTCTAAATCATACTATAAT
>JAMONB010000028.1 GCA_027066745.1 Flavobacteriaceae bacterium | reverse complement strand
TCTTTTGCTAACCCAGATCTAAAATGGGAAGAAACAACAGCTTATGGCTTTGGTATCGATTATGGTTTCTTCTTAGATAGATTGAATGGTAGTATTGATATTTACAAATCAGAAACAAAAGATCTTTTGTTAAGTGTTGAAGCGGCTCAACCTTCACCTCAACCATTTTTCTTTCAAAATTTAGATGCTACAGTTTTAAATCAAGGAATTGAATTCTCAATAAATTATGATATCATACAACAAGATGATTTTAATTGGAATGCAGGATTCAATATTGCTTACAATGAAAATGAATTACAAGATTTTGGAGGACAAATTCCTGCAGGTACTATACGCGGACAAGGTTTGTCTCAAGCCTATTCTCAAATTCTGGCTGAAAACCAACCATTATTTTCTTACTTTGTAAGAAGTTTTGAAGGTTTTGATGCAAATGGTCAACCAATTTCTGACGATACTCAAATGTTTAGAGGAAAAAGTGCACTTCCAACTACTAACTGGGGGCTTTCAACTTCATTGAATTATAAAAATTGGGATTTTTCAGCGTTTTTAACAGCTCAATCAGGTTTTTATGTTTACAACAATACAGCCAATGCATTTTTTATAGCTGGTTCAATTGCCAATGCTCGTAATGTAACACCAGATGTGTTAACTAGTGGTGAAGCTGGTAATGCAGCTGCAGAAGTATCAGAAAGGTTTTTAGAAAAAGGAGATTTCATTAGATTACAAAATGCTTCTATTAGTTATAGATTTCCAATGAAAGATGAAGGTTATTTAGATTCATTTAAAATTTATCTGACTGGTCAGAACCTATTCTTAATTACAGATTATAGCGGTTTAGATCCTGAATTAAGTACTAATCCTGCTCAAGGAGATTTATTAAATGGTTTACCAACAGCAGGGATTGACTATACTTCATATCCAAGACCAAGGACATTTACATTAGGATTAAACATTACATTTTAAAAAATAAAAAAGTCATGAAAATTATGATTAAAAAACAATTTAAAAAAATAGGATTACTGTCAATAATGGCGGCCCTGTTTATGATCTCATGTACTAATTTAGAGATTAAAGAAACAGACTCTATTCATAGTTCAGGAGGGGGTGGTGAATTTACAGGAGTGGAAGATGTAGATGCAGCTATTTCAAATCTATACAATAGCTTAAATGGTCAAATGGGTGATCAATCTAATTATTTCGCATTAAATGAAGTTACTACCGATGAGCAGCTTGTTCCTACAAGAGGAACTGACTGGGGTGATAATGGTGTATGGAGAACACTACATGCACATACTTGGTCACCTTCTCACGGACATGTACTTACTGTTTGGAATCAGTTTAACCAGAATATTTTTCTTGCAACTGAGATCATTGATCCTTTAAGTAATGCATCGGCAACACAATTGGCAGATGCTAAATTTGTTAGGGCTTTTAGTATGTATAATATATTGGATCTCTATGGTCAGGTGCCATTTAGAGCACCAGATGAAGGACCAGAAATTAATCCTAAGGTTATGACTAGAGCAGAAGCATTTGATTTTGTTTTAAGCGATTTGAATGATGCTATAGCAGACTTACCTACAATGGGACCAAGTGGTGATACGAATAGAGCTTCAAAAGCAGCAGCAAATTTTTTAAAAGCTAGATTGCTTTTAAATGCACATATTTATAAAGGTACAGGAACTGCTGATGCAGCAGATATGGATGGTGTCATTGCAGCTGTAGATGCAATTGCATCTAACGGATTTGGACTACAAGCCGGATATTTCGATTTATTTAAACAAGATATTGATGATGAAACGATTTGGTATTTACCTACAGGAGTAGGAAATAGAATATGGAACGGACTACATTATCATCAAATTACCCCAGATAATACAGGTGGTGGATGGAATGGTTTTACCACTTTAGCAGAATTTTATGATCTATTTGAAGGAGATCCTAATTCTAACTACGCAGGTGATGGTCAGGAAGAAAGAAGGGGTTGGGTACCGGATGCTACTAATGCTGATGAATCAAACTATGGTATTGGATATGGTTTTTTAGTTGGACAACAATATGATGTTGATGGTAATAAGTATAAAGATAGAGGTGGTGCAGATCTTGTTTTTAGCAAAGATTTACCAGGTTTATCAGGTAATGATGAGAAAACTGGAATTAGAGTTATAAAATACCATCCTGCAAATGGTGCCTTTACAGAGCATGAAATTATTTTTAGATATTCTGATGCTCATTTAATGAAAGCTGAAGCCATGCTAAGAAAAGGTGGAGATGCTACTGTTTTAGTAAATGAATTAAGAGTATTAAGAGGTGCTCAGCCTTTATCTAATGTTTCTGAAAGTGACCTCTTGGATGAAAGAGGTAGAGAAATGTATATAGAATTTACCAGAAGAATGGATTTAGTTCGTTTTGGTAAGTTTACCAGTGATTGGCAATTTAAAGATCCTGGAGCCGTAGGTGATGAAAGTAAAAATTTATTTCCAATACCTTCAAATGCTTTATTATCTAACCCTAATTTAGTACAAAATCCTGGGTATTAATTTTAAGAATACAGATAAAATAATATTAAAAACGCTCTTTGTACAAAGAGCGTTTTTTTAATTTTAGTCTACTATATTTTAAAGCAACCTCAAAACTAGTCAACCTTTAGAATAAATCCCTGATTATGTATATTTTCAATTTTAATAGATGGATCTTTATTTAAATATTTTCTTAAACGAGATATAAAAACATTTAAACTTTTCTTGCTAAAGAAATCATTTTTAGCCCAAATACTATTTAATATCTCCTTATGAGAACACAATTCATTTTGTTTTAAAATCAATAGATATAATAATTTGTTTTCACGAATTGTTAATTGAGTAACTTCATTTTTATAAATTAACTGTAAATTATCTTTATTAAAAATATACTCTCCTATAATAAATTCTTGTTTTTCATTACTTGAGGATTCTTTCTTAACTTCTAATCTATTTAATAAAGTGTTTAATCTTACTACCAATTCTTCCTCATCAATAGGCTTTTTTAAATAGTCAACAGCTCCTAAGGCAAATCCCTTTAAAACATCAATTTTCATTGAACGTGACGTTAGGAAGATAAATGGAGTTTCAGAAAGCTGTTGTTTGATTCTCTTAGCTAAAGTAAATCCATCCATTTCGGGCATCATCACGTCTAAAATTATTAAATCAAAATAGTCATGCTGTAAAGTTGCCAAAGCTGTATTTCCGTTCTTATTCCAAACAATATCAAAATCTTTCATTGTTAGATATTCGGTGAGTAAATACCCTAATGATTCGTCATCTTCTACTAATAATATTTTTCTATTTTTTTGCATTGCTTATTAATGGTAAAGAAATAATAAATTCTGATCCTTGAGTTGGTGTACTTTTTACAGTTATTTTTCCTTTATGAAGTTTAACAATTCTTTTTACATAATTTAATCCTAAACCATATCCTTTAACGTCGTGTATATCACCTGAAGAAACCCTATAATACTTATCAAATATTTTCTTTTTGTTCTCATCAGAAATTCCAATACCATTATCTCTTACGCTAATTATTAATTTACGATTAGTTTTATGTACCAAAAATATGATTTTTATATTTCCTTTTGAGTATTTTTTGGCATTTTCTAATAAACTAAGTATCGCATTTTCTAAATGATATGGTTCACAGTTTAAAAAAAACTCTTCGCCCTTCACCTCACTTACAAAATCAATATTTTCCATTTTTGCAAGTTGTTCAAATTCTTTAATGATCGTTAAAACTACAGGTTTAAAATCAATGATGTTTTTATTAATAAGATCTTTTTTACTTTCAATACTTGCCAATTCTAATACTTTATCAATTTGTATTTTAAGTTTCTCTACTTGACTCCGAATTAAATTAACCAATTCTTTATTATCATCAATAGTTCTTTCCTGTAGTATTTTTGAAGCTACACCAATAGAAAATACAGGAGTTTTCAATTCGTGTGTAAGGTTATTAATAAATTCATTTGTAATTGTTATCAATTGTTTTTGCCAGTAAAATGATTTTAGAACCCAAATAATTATAAATGTAATGGCAATTAAAAACAATATACTTGGTATTGTCAATCCGTTTAGCTGAGATAAGAAATATTTATTTAAATTTTTAAATTGTAACTCTAAGGTTAATCTTTTATCAACCAAATCTGACAAATAACCTTCTAGAGAAATTGGATATCTCAAAA
>JAMONB010000027.1 GCA_027066745.1 Flavobacteriaceae bacterium | reverse complement strand
GTTTTCACTTAAATTGATGATTACACTTCAAATACAAGGTAAAAACAAAAAAAACCTAATAATCAAAAAAATTATCAGGCTTTTTTTATGAATTTTTAAGAAAGTAGTCTACTTCTGAAAGTGCCTAGTAAAGCTAAAATAATGAGTGATGTCAGTCCGAAAAACACAAAAGGAAATATAGAAGGGTTTCCGAGGCAAGACCTTTGATGTGGGGTAATAAAAAGGAAACATGTGTTGAAAATAGCAGAATTACTATAGCAACAAATAGCAGTCTTGTTTTAGATGTTTAGTGTTATTTAAGCTCACTTTACTTCAGTAAATTCATGATTATTATTAAATAAAGCAATTTGGTTTTCTTCTAATTTTGGCACTTTATTTTTTACAACATCTAGATATTCCCAATCACTTTGGTCAATTCTATTTATTTCACTTGTTATTTCTTCAAAACTTGAACATGCCCAAACTAATGGTCTAGGTTCAAAATTTGTGTAAATTCCATTATTTGCCCCTCCAAACATGGCTACACATGGCACTTTTTCACCTAATGTAATTTGATGTAAAGGAAGTTTTACTTTAGTTTTTTTACAAGCATATTGTTTTTTTTGTTCATCTTCTGAGTTTGATATATTTGCCAAAACAACAATTTCTATTGGATTGGTATTTACAATCATACCAGGAACTAGTAAACCCGATTCAAAAGCCCCGCCAATAGCAACGCCTCTAAACATAAAAAATAAAAATAAGCTTATTAATGCTAATATTATAGTAATTATTCCAATAACCCAGTTTCCATTAAGAAACAGTTTAATGGACAGAGAGGTAAGTATAAAGCTTATAAAAATTGCAAACTTTGATGTCTTTTTTGCTTTGGCGGCATAGATGTCATATTTTTCAATAAGCTTTTTTTCAATAGTTATTTTAGAACCTAATGTTGCTTGTGAGAAATTTAAAGGTTTGCCTTTCTGGTTATCTTCATTCATTTTTAAAATGGATTTAATAGTAATACTTACACTTACCTATTTAGTAAATGTTTTTTGAGGTCCTATTTTTGATTGTTTGTGTAATAATAATATTTTGTTATATGGTTAGTGAGAATTACTTTACCCTTTTTTGAATGAACCCATCTTGTAATATTACCAAATTTATCATAGTGTATTTTTTTGATAATTTTTGCCTCATCAACAATATAAGTCTCTTCAGTTTCTTGCCCTTTTTCATTGAAGTGATGTGTTCTAAAATAAATAGGTTTACTCTTTAATATTTTTTTATAAGCTGCAAACTCTACTATATTATCAAATTCATCGTATTTTGTAGTTTCTATAAAAGTTTACTTATTTTCTTTTAGTGTCTTTTTTACCAAACGTTTTTGATTGTCATATTCATTACTGTATTGCTCTACTACTTTCTTATTCTCATCAAATACTTTAACACTAAGTATAGTTTCGTTTTGATTTACAATTGTCATTGGCTTTTTTGGACTGGTAATTAAGGTGTCGTTATCAGTGCCAATGACATCAAGCAATCTTTGGGGTTTGTAAAGAATCTTCTCCATAAGATGATTGTTTTTATCATATTTAAAGACCTTCTTGTCAAGATAGTTGTTTTTATATCTTGGACTGTATTTGTTACTTTTGATCTGACAATCTGTTAATGAGATAGATGTCTTCAGGATTAAAATTCTTTAATTGAGGGTCGTCTTCTACTTTATCCGCAATATTTTGTGGTAAATAATATTAAAAAACTAAATGTTATTAAACTGATTTTTTAACTTTTTTAAAACATTTATTTTTTTAAAATAAACCCATTGTGTGTATTACAATGGGTTTATTTATTTTTAAATTATTTCATTTGTTTTAATAGTTCTTCAACAGTTTTAGCCATAACCACACCTGGTAATTTTACAGGAGATCCAATTTGTGCTAAAAAAGTACCTTTTACTTCACCTGTTTTGTAGGTGGTAAAACCAATTCTATACAAACCAGTAGTTAATGCTTTAACAGGATCGCCAACTTTACTTTTATAACGTAAAACTGAATTGTAAGCATTTCCACTTGGTTGTTTGTGTAATTCACTACTATCATCATTACTGGCTAAAGTATGCCATTTTGCATTTTTAGCATCTGTAATTTTATCTTTAGAGATAATATCTGACCTTTCTAAAGTGATGTACGTATCAAAATAATCTTCAGAGGAAGCATTGTCTTCATAACCAGCACCTTTAATTGCTTTTTTGACTTTCATTTTTCCTACAGGAGATACCATACGTAATCCTAATTCTGGAGCAACAGCGGGTATCCAAACATAGATGTAATAAAACTTTTTACCATCTTTCACTTCATCTTCTGTGTTAACAGCTGCATAACCTAAATAGCTTACTACATCTGTATAAGGAACTTTTTTTGTTACAGGGCCTATTTTTTTCTCAATAGAACTTCCGAATGATTTTAATTTTTGTGCAGTACTATTTCCAATAGAAAATAAGATGATAGCTACTGTTAAACTGATTTTTAATAATTTCATTGTTTTTAAATTTAAGATTAATAATTAATTGGTTATTGTATTGTTTGATTAGTTGTATTTTTTTTCGGAGATAATTCTGCCATTTTCATAAGTTACGTCTTTGTATAGAGAGCCGTCACGATTGTATATTTTCCATAATCCTTCTGCCTTACCTCTTAAATAAGCACCTTCTTTTTTAAGAATTCCTGTTCTTGAATAGTGTTTAAATGGTCCATTTTCTACTCCATTTTTATATTCTTGTATAGAAGTTAATTTACCTTTGTACGAATACTCTTTCCAAATGCCTGTTTTATAGCTTTCATTATAAAAAGCCTCTAGTTCTAACTTGCCATTTTCATGATATTTTTTATAGGAACCATGAATGTTAGAATTCTTATAATTAGATATTGATTTTTGATTTCCATTTGAGTAGAATGTTTTTTTAAGTATAGCTTTACCCTCTTTAAATCTGAAGTGTTTAATCAAGACTTCATCTTGTTTATATTCTTTGTAATTACCATTTAGCTTTCCATTTTTGTATTCCTTTAGTGTTTTTATTTTTCCATTTGAGAAAAATACTTTTTCGGTATATTTTTTTTCTCCTAAATACTCCTTGCTCCAAGTAATTTTGTCATTACAAATTTCTTTCCAAATTCCTGAAGGTTTATCGTTTTTATAAAAATGAGTTTCAGTACATATTTGGTCTCCATTATGACGAATTTGTTTTGTCCACTTACCTTCTTTTAATCCGTTTTTATAATGTTCTAATGATGTTACTTTACCATTTTTATCATATTCTTTCCATGTACCAATAGCTTTACCATTTTCATAAAACACTTCCTTACTAACGTTTCCATTTTGATAATATTCAGTATTTTTACCTACAAATTGACCCTCTTTAAATACAGATAAGGCTTTAAGTTTCCCCTCAAAGTCAAAATCTTTCCAAGTACCATTTACTTTTCCGTTTTTGAAAGTAATTTCAGAATAACTTCCATAATTGTCTGTAATTTTATAGAACCCATTTAATGGATTTAAAGGCTTGTCAGGGTTTTTAATATCGTAATTATGCTTTTTTAGGTAAGTGATGTTTTTTCCTAGTCTGACAATTTCTACTTGAGACCATTTTAATATTGTTGTTTGTGCATTTGAAATGAAAAAGACGATGAAGAATAGAATAGATAAGCTTGTCTTTTTCATTTTATAAAATTTATAAGAATATTTCTTTTGCTTTACAAGGTCAAAACTAGAGCTATTTTAGTTGAATACAGGTATGCAATTTATATTCGTCAACTTAGAGTTTATATTCGTTAAGCATAAGCTGATTTTTGTTAAAATAATTTACTATTTATAAAATGTAGTATTAGGATAGTGTTATTCATTTAGTAATCTAGCTACAAATTCATCTTTTCTGCGTGTAGCAACGGGTATTGTTTCTCCAGATTTTAAGAATATATAGCCATTTTTATCATATTTATCTACATAGTCCATGTTAACAATATACGATTGATGGGTGCGAATAAATTTTTTGGCAGGTAATTGTCCTTCAAATTCTTTGATAGGTTTAGATGCCATATAAGATTTGCCGTCAGATAGATAAAAACTCGTATACCCTTTGTCAGATTTACAGTAAATTAACGATTTAAAATCAATAACTTGGTAACCTTCCTGCAGACGTAATACAAGTTTATCTTTTTTATTGTTAATCATTTGATTTTTAACAACTTGCAATTGTTCTTTCTGTAGTTCAGGCTCTAAACAGATGGCTTTGTCAATGGCAGCTTCTAGTTCATCAATATCAACAGGTTTAAGAATATAATCTACAGCTCCATTTTTTAGTGCTTGAAGAGCATATTGCTCATAAGCCGTAATAAAAATAATTTTAAAGGTTAAGTCATTGGTTTGTTCTAAAAAATCAAAAGCGTTACCATCAGTTAGATTGATATCTAAAAAGATTAAATCTGGTTTACAAGCATTAGTTACACTAACAGCATCTTTAACTGATTCACATTCACCAATGATATCAATGTCTTTATTTAAACTTTGAACCATTGATATTAGACCTTTTCTAATATAAAGTTCGTCTTCTACAATTAGGGTTTTAAGCATCTTGATCTATTTTATAAGGTAAAATTAAATTTATTTGTGTGCCTTGTTCATTAAATACGCTACGGTCTTGTATTATAACTCCACATTCGACATTATATTCTTTTGAGAAAATTTTTAAACGTTCTGAAGTGATTGTTGTTGATAATGATTTTTTATTTTTATTTGGTTTTGTTTTTTTTGCATTTAGCCCAACGCCATTATCTTTTATTATACAGTCTAGTTTGTTTTGTTTGAACATGATGTTTATAGAAATTTCTGCATTTTCAAAATCTTTTTTAAACCCATGCTCTATAGAGTTTTCTATAAATGGTTGAATAAGCATGGGAGGAATTAACAAGCCAGAGTCTTCAATATCTTCATCTAAAGTAAGTGTGTATTTAAAGCTTGTTGAGCTTCTCATATTGTGTAAATCTATATAGTTTTGTATAGCTTTTAGTTCTTCATCTAAGGGGACTAATTTTTCTCTAGAATTTTCTAAAATAAGGCGTAATAATTTTGAAAATTTTGACAAGTAACTTACAGCTTTTTTATCTTCCTTATTTAGAATCATGCCTTGCAATACAGAAAGAGAATTGAAAATAAAATGAGGTGTCATTTGAGAACGCAATAATTTTTGTTCTGTTAAAACCGTTTCATGTGCAGCCTTTATATTTCTATATTTAAATAAATAGAGTATAGAAAGTAATGCCATTATAATAAAAAGTAAAATAATGGTGCCCCATAATTTTTCTTTATCAGAGGTTTCTAATTTGTTGTTTAATAAGGTTTCTCTTTCGTAGGAGGTTTTTAGAGCATTAATTTCTTTATTTAGTTTTCTATTAAATATTTGTTCATTAGTGTCATTTTCAAATGCCAAATAGATACTCGCATAAAAAGTATTTCCAGTTGCTTGATAGTATTCATAATAAGTATTATATAGAAATTTTTGAGAACGTAAATGTGTTTTTTTTGTAATGGAATTTTCAGCAGAATCTAAATATATTTTAGCTTTTTCAAATAAATTTTGTTTTATGTAAACTAGTGCAATGTTTCTAAGCCCAAGTACAAGATCACCACCTTTTTTATAAGAAATTTCTATACCTTTTTTATAGTATTTAATAGCTTCAGGGTAATTATTCAATCCTTCTAATATCACAGCATAATTATTACTATAAATTGAGAGGTTCTTATGTTTTTGTAGCGTAATTTTATTATAGATATCGTAAGCTTTTTTGTATTCATTATTTTGCTTATAAAGCATACCCCATTTAAAACATAAATTCTGAAATGCAACGGAATCTTGTTTTCTAAATACAGAGCTTACAGATTCACAGAACTCAATACCTGATTCTATATGATTCAAATCAATAAGGTTTTCAGCTTTTAAATTATAGGCAATTACTAAATTATTAGTATCTTTTTGTTTTAAACACTCATCTATCATTTTATTAGCTGTGACCAAACCATTTGAGTACTGCACATTTAAACCGTAAGATTGGGTAAGCAAAAAGTACTCTCTTAAAGATAATTTTTTATTACCATCTTTTTTATTCAAAATGGAAATAACTTCTTTATATTTTTTATCTTTATAGAGCTGTTCAATATCGTTCTGACTTACTACTGTAAAAATAGAACAGAACAGAAAGAAAATGAATATAATATATTTCATGTAGTTTTCAGAATTAATTATTTATACTTGATGAGTCTAGTTCATTAATTGTAGTTACAAAAGAGCTGGTACTATTCTCGTTTGGTTGTGTTTCTAATAAAAAAACTAAAGTATCTTTAGCTGTAAGGTGTTTCTTTTTTTCTTTGAAAATTGAAATTATAGAGTCTGGGAAAGAAAATCTTAATTGTTTTTCACCATCAAATTTATTTGATGTAATCCATTTTGGGGCACCACTTTGTATTAAAAAGTTGTTATGACTGCTAACATTATATTCATCTCCATCTTTATTGAAATAATCAATTTTTAAAGTGTTGATTCCTTTAGGTAAATTTTTATGTATGATATAATAAGTAAATTTTTTTCCTAAAAATTCCCACTTCTTTAATTCAGGAGGAATGTTGTTTTTTATGATACTATCAATTTTATGATTTGATGAATAAAATTTTCCTACTAATTTATCAATAGACTCTTGACCTGTTGAGTTGCCTAAATAATTATCAAATTCTTGGGCTTGAAAACGAGCAATTTCTTTTTGAAAGTTGTTTTTACCTTGAATCCAAACTGTTATTTTTCCTTCCGGAGCAATACCAATACTAAAGTTAAAATATTTCTTTAGCTTTCCATAATAATCTGTGTGTTTTTGTTTTTTGTCTTTATTGTTTTTGAAAATACTATCTATAATTTTATGCGGTAATTTAAAAGTTCCTTTAAATATTTTACGCTCTCTTAAAGAGACCCAATGTATAAATAAACTGTCTGGTAAAGTCATATATTCTATGTCAGAACTTGAAGCATAAGAATTTCCCCAAAAACCAAAGTCATCTTCAATTGATAAAGATGAAGAGGAGTATTTTTCTCCATTTTGAGTAATTAACTTTGCATATAAATCAACAGGATGATTTTTTGCAACACCAATACTGGCTGTATAATATACTCTTTTCCAAGATTGACGCTTGTAATATGTCCAACTATTCAAACCTACAAGTAAAATGGTAAAGATTAAAAAAACAGAAATAAGCTTATGTTGCTTCATGATTAATGATTAAATCCACTTGCATAACTATTTAACATTAAAACACCAACACTTAATAGTATAAAGAGAACAAAAAAAATAATAGTTAATGTTTTGTACATTTTTTTTGTTGGTGTCTTGTCAAAATAGCTAATAAAACCTAATTGTAATGAGATTATAAAGAGTAATAGTATTGAAAAATTGAAATACTCATTCTCACTTACCTCTCCGAATTTGAAAAGATAGATGTATACTAGTATCGTATTAATTACAGCTATAATAAAAGCATAACTACTGTTGAGTTTAGATTTACTTTGTGTCATATCTTTTGATTTTCCATAATGTCAGACATTAAGAATTTTAATCTATGATGTTATTGATTTGAATACTGCAATAAATATTGATGTAATCATAGGGGCAATAAAAAGTACACCTATAATAATTAAAAGTAGCCAATGTGTAATAGGTCTTTTGGCATTTTTTTCAACATTTTGAAATGCAAATTTTAAAGATTCATTCATATCTTTTGGTGCTAGTGTCATTTTACAATGATTACACTCAGACACTCCTTTCTTTCCTATAGGGAAAAACGGAATCCAAAAGATATGGGCATACCTCCCATAAATACTTATGGTGTGTTTTCTCTGTTCTTGACAGTGTGAACATTGAATTAGATCTGTCTCTTCGCTGTGGATGTGTTTTCCTTTTGTGCCGTAAATAATCATGGTATTTTGATTTAGTAAATTGATAACGAAAATAATCATTATTTATTAAAACCAGTTTAATGAATCTATATTCGCTACTAGCCAATCAATATTTGTATGGATTTGTTTTTTATTTGAAACACTACAGAATAGTGTTGGTGATTGAAAAAAATAAAAATAATTACCTCTAGGGTAGGAACTTTTAGAAGTAAATTGTTTTAATAGTGTAAGTGAAACATAAAGTAAACTTTCTAAAAGTCACTAAAAAGAAACATTTACAACAAAATTAACTGAACAAGATTTTCTTTAACCAGAGAATTTCTAAACAAAAGAACAACAACCTAATAGGCAAAAGGCTTTCCGTTTACGGAAAGCCTTTTTTAGTACTGTTTTTTTTAAAATTATCCAATTAATAAATACCAAGAATGGTAAGCTTTATTAATGAATAAGACTAAGAACACCAAGCTCACTATAAATTTTAGTGTAGTAGAGAATAGAAAACCTAAAAAAGAACCAAAGCTGGCTTTAAGAGCTCTAGAGGTATCTTTACTATCGTGAGTCATCTCACCAATAAATGCACCTACAAATGCACCAATGATAAATCCAAACGGTATCGGAGAAAGTAATCCGATAATTAAACCTATGGTTGTACCAATTGCACCAGACTTACTACCGCCAAACTTTTTTGTACCCATGGCTGGGATAATATAATCGAGTACCCAAATTAATAGAGCAATACCTAATGTAATGCCTAAAAATGTCCAATCTTGAGGGATGGCTTTGGTTAAATGTAAGACTAATAAGCCTAACCATCCTGTTAAAGGACCAGGTAAAATAGGTAAAAAAGAACCTACCAGACCTAAACCCATTAGGCAGAATCCAAGTATTAATAAAAATATATCCATAATAGTTGTTTATTGGTATATACCAATAAGTATGCTAGAAATCACTTTTGTTACTTGAAATATAAAATTACTCAACTAATAAATTAGTTTAAACTAAATATTTAGTTATATTTGCGTTGTTGAACTAAAAAAACAGTTGATAAACATGAAACAATTAACAAAAGCAGAAGAGCAAATAATGCAAGTGTTATGGCAATTGAAAATAGGCACAGTAAAAGAGGTTATTTTACTATTGCCAGAACCAAAGCCAGCATATAACACAGTTTCTACCATAGTAAGAATTTTAGAAGACAAAAAATTTGTTGATCATGAGCCTTTTGGTAAAGGCTATAAATATTTTCCTTTGGTAAAAAAATCAGCCTATAGTAATCAGAGTTTACACAAATTGATGGATGGTTATTTTGAAGGTTCTTTTAAAAGTATGGTTTCCTTTTTTGTAAAAAAGAATGATGTCAGTCTAAATGAATTGGAAGCTATTTTTAAAGAAATTAATGACAAAAAGGCATAAATTATGCTAGACTATATCATCAAAGTACTATTATTTCAAACCTTATTTTTAGCAGTTTATGATATGCTATTAAAAAGAGAAACCTTTTTTCAATGGAATAGGTTGTATTTGATCTTTACATCAATATTCACTTATGTGATTCCATTGATAAAGATAGAAAGTGTACAAAAAATAATACCGCAAGAATATATAGTATTTTTACCAGAAGTAGTGCTAACTCCAACAGCTGTAATAAAACAACAATTTGATTGGTCTGCACTTTTTTTTACAAGCTTGCAGGTTATTTTTTTGATGGGTGTTATACTGACAAGTCTGTTATTTTTTGTGAAACTCTATAAAATTATCAGATTGATTTCTGAAAACGAGAAAGAACTTACTGCTAATTATTATTTGGTTTGGATGAATAATAACACTGCTTTTTCATTTTTTAATTATATTTTTTTAGGAAAAGAGAGTACAAATAAAAATCAAATTATTGAGCATGAACTAGTCCATGTCAATCAAAAACACAGTTTAGATTTACTATTTTTTGAAGTACAAAAAATTGTGGGTTGGTTTAATCCACTTTCATACCTCTATCAACAAAGAATCTCAGAATTACATGAGTTTATAGCCGATTCAAAAGTGGTTAAAGAGAAAAACAAAGCTTCTTATTTTAATGATTTGTTAGCAGAAACCTTTGGTGTAAATCACATTTCATTTATTAACCCGTTTTTAAAGCATTCATTATTAAAAAAACGTATTATGATGGTAAACAAAAGCAAATCAAAACAGTTTAAAAAAGTGAAGTTCCTTTTATTAATACCTGTATTGGCAAGTATGCTAATCTATACTTCTTGTGAAAGAGCAGAATCGGAAATTCAACCAGAGAATAATATTGCGGAATTAGAAAAGTCAACCTTTGAAGGCTTGTCTAAAAATGAAATTAAAGGGCTCTTAACCTTTATAAGTGAGGAGATGGAAAAGAGTAATTCAAAAGAAAAGGCAAAAGTGCTAGAAAGACTATATGTAAGGCTTTTAGAAATAAGAGAAAATTTAGAGTTGGGAAATGTATATAATAAAAAATCAACTGAATTTACTGATGAAATGATAAATGAAGGACTATCTTTTTCAATAATTAATCAATCTCCAATTTTTCCTGGTTGTGAAGATGCTTCTGACCCCAAAAAATGTTTTCAAGAAAATATTCAAAAATTTGTAGGTAGAAATTTCAATCCAAGGTTGGCTAAAAATTTAGATTTAGAATCTGGTAAAAAAAGAGTTATTGTGCTCTTTAAAATAGATAAAAATGGAATGATTACAGGTGTGAGAGCTAGAGGTCCACATAAATCTCTAGAAGAAGAGGCTATAAGAGTTGTGAAAAGTTTACCAAAAATGAAAGCTGGTGAGTATGATGGTAAAAAAGTTGCTGTAAAATATACCTTACCGATTACCTTTCAAGTTGATTAGAGGTCTAAATGAAAAAGAAATTATACTCATTATATTATTGATTACAGTTTTTTAAAATTGAAGCTCAAACTTTAGTTTTAAAAACTGCTGATAGTTTATTGTTAAAAGGCAATTACCAATTTACTTTGGTTAAACTAAAAGCTGAACAAAGCCATCATTGAAGGTCTTAACAAAAATTGCAAGTATATATCAAGGTATAGGTAATTATACCAATGCTATTGTGTTTTACAAACAAGCTTCTAGTTTGTTGCCGTCTAATAAAATAAAGGAAAAACTAGGTAAGAGTTATCAACTTTCTGGTAACCGAAATAAAGCATTGAGTTATTTAGTAATCTGGCTAAGAAAGATTCTCTTAATCCTAATTGTCAATACCAATTAGGTCTTGCTTATCATAAATTGGGACAAGAAGGGTTTTATGATAGTGGTAACCATTTTTTAAAAACTTATAAAATTGACTCGCTACATTTTAAGAGTATTTATAATTTAGTAAAGTTTTATAAAAACTACGGTTTAAAGACTTAATAACGCTTTTTATTGTCAATATTTTTTCAAAAACAGATGTTGAAGATAATTATTATGAATTAGGTACTTTATAATTAAAACAACAACTGTTTAAAAAAGCATTACAATCATTTAAAAAGGGTTATGAAAATAACAATAAAAATTATTTAGTATTATTTCAGTTGGTTATACTTACTGATGACTATTATAAGGATAAAAAGTAAGTATGCAGTGTTTATTTTATATGCAAAACTACGTATCAAAAAAATTAAAAAAGAATTGTTTATAAAAGGAGAAAGGGTTGATTGAAATAATTGCTAAAAAATTGTACTTTCGTAGCAATATAGATAAGCAATGATTAGGCGAGCCGTCAGTTTTATTTTTTTGATACTATTTTTTACTTCTTGCGATTTTTTTTCGTCTACAGCAACGACTTCCAATAATAATTTACAATTGACAGGAACCGTAATTGATTTTACAAAAGTTGATGTATATCCTATTTTTTCTGATTGTGAAAATTTTTCTGAAGAAGGCAATCAAAAAGAATGTTTTGAGCAAACCTTAACACAAAAACTTTCTGAATTGTTTAATGAAAATGACTTAAAGGTTAAAAAAGTAGTAAATGACAGTACAGCTATTGATTTATTGATAGACAATACAGGTAAAGCTTCTGTTGTAAAAATTAATTCTCCAGAAAGTATACTTACAAATTTTCCAGAACTAGATAGTGTAATTCGAAAAAGTGTCACACTACTGCCAACAATGAAGCCAGCTGTAAAACGCGGTATTTTTGTAAAATCACAATATAGATTGGTCGTGTTGGTGAAAACCATTTAAAACCGTATCGCCAATTTTTTTAGTAATCGCAATACTTCAACATACAACCAGATTAAGGTAACTAATAATCCCCAAGTAGCAACCCATTCGTAATATTTTGGTGCTTTATTGAGTTTTTTGTCAATAAAATAAAAGTCTAACAGCAAAGAAAAAGAAGCAACCAAAGCTGCAATCACATTAAAACTAATGGCAAACCAAGAAGTACCCCAAATAAATGGAAGGTTGATACCGAAAATGCGTAATATCCAATGGATAATATAAATAGTCATAATGGTCACTATTGACGTTATAATTACACTTCTAAAGCGTTTAGTTACAATTACAATTTTAGCTTTGTATAAAATTAACATGACAAAAAATGTAAGTATGGTTATGCTTACGGCTCGCATGGGCAAGCCTTCAAATCTAATTTCGGCATACGCAGAAAATCCACCTAAAAACAATCCCTTTGAAAGTGCATATAATGGTGTGGTAATCGGAGCCCAAGTTCGTTTGAATGAAGTTAAAACACTAAAAAAAATTGCGGCTAACAATCCTCCAGAAGTATACCATTTTACATCAATACCTTTGTAAACCAAATCCCATACATACCAAGTGGTTAATCCGACCAAAAAAATGGCAATCATTGATTTTAAGAAAAGTCCGTTTAAGGTCATTTTAGCTTTTGAAGAACGGTTTTTTTTCCAAACATATCGGCTAAATGCTGGGTTTGAAGTTCTGTAATTTAATAATGCCATAATCTATTTTTTAAACTGCCTTCCTTTCCAATTGTAATTGCTCTTAAAAGAGGATAGTGCTACAAACATACTGAAAAAAGGATAACACAAACTGCTTTTTATAAAATTGAGGGTGCTAAACTTTTGCTTTAAAAAGTAGTAATGTTTTTTGATGAGTAATCCATCTAAAATTAGTTTTACAGCTAAAAAAACAAGTAGAATTTCCCACAAGTGAGGCTTGAAAATAAACAAAAAACAGAGTAAAACAATCAATAGATTCATCAAAAAAACGGTAATGCCGATAAATTTTGCAAAGCTATTTTTATAGGATGAAGTTTTAGCAGCCCAGCGAATTCGTTGTGATATTAAATCTCTAAAAGTAGTTTGAGGTTTTGTGATGACTAAAGCATTGGTAGATTTTAAAAAGTGGACTTCGTCAGGATATTTTTCAGAAATTTTTTCTAATAAAAAAATATCATCCCCACTAGCTATGTCTTCATTGCCTTCAAACCCGTTTATTTCAAAAAAAGTTGGTTTGTGGTAACATAAATTAGCACCATTGCATAAAAAAGGTTTTCGAATACCAAACCCACCCACGGTAACCGCTTGTAAACTTAAAAAATCAAAGACTTGAAATTGCTCTAAAAATGTTTTTTTTGCTGTATATTTTACGGGTGCAGCAATTAGTTTTGAAGGATGTTTTTGTATAAAAGTATCAAAGGTTTGTAGCCATTGTTGAGGTACAATACAATCAGCATCAGTAGTGATAATCCAATCAAACTGAGCTTGGTTGATAGCTGTTTTTATTGCATCTTTTTTTGGGGAATTTGACATTCTATTATTCTTGATAACTATAGCATGGTTTTGGAATTCGGTAATGAGTTGCACAGAATTATCAGTAGAATCATCGTCTACAAAAATAATTTCAAATTGCTCTTTAGGGTAGTTTAGTTGAGCTAAACTTTCTAGCAATTCAGTTAAGTTTTTTTCTTCATTTCGAAATGGAATAATAATAGAAAATTTTGTTTGTGAAGTTTCAATTAGACGATTACATATAGCAACTTTTCGATAACCTATAATAAATAAGATAATGATAAAACTATAGAGTAATATTATGATGCTGCTAGTAATAATCATTTTTGTTTTGAGAAATTAAAATTTAACACAAAATAACTACCAATTATGGCTGCCAATCCAAAATTTAAGATCCACATTAATAAGCTTATGGTGAAAATGACCAACTCATTTGCCGAGATAAAACTAAATACCCAAATGGCTACAGAACCTTTAATTAACCAATCTAAAAATGCCAAACTGGGCACTAATGAAGCTAGTAAATACATAGAGCTTATCAAAGACATTGCAGTGGTGTAATCTGTTTCAATGCTAAAAATGACAAGTAAAAAATAAAATTGATGTGAAAATATGATATATCTTATTATAGAAAAGAACACATTTTTAAGATGTGTTTTTAGGGGAATGCTTCTAATAAAAGCAATAATTTTATCGATATAGAAACCTCTAATTTTTTTAAAGCCACCAAGGCTTCCTGTAAGGACAGTTGCAAAAAGGATTGCTAAGATATAAGCTGCTTTCCTAAAACGGTAAATTTCAAAGTCAACCTCAAAGTGAGTGTTGAAATAAATTAATCCTACACATCCAAATACTGTGGTTACAGTCATTTGAGTGCTGTTTCCTATTAAATTAAGCAACATTATTTTTTTTCTATTCCCTTTTTTATAATAGATGGCTTTTGCTCCGTATTCACCAATGCGATTGGGTGTGAATAGAGAAGCGGTAAGTGAACCTAAACTTTGCTGAAAAGCCTCATAAAAACTTGTTTTTTTAATAAAAGAGATAAGAGATTTCCATTTAAGGATTTCAAAAAACCAATTGAAAAAAGTAAAAAGCAGTAAAATTAAAATGATTTTAGGGTTGTTAAAAATAGAGTTTTCAAGTTTGCTAATGAAAATTTTAAAGCTAATCTGTTCATTGTGTATGGTTTTATTATATATAAAATAAAACGCTCCAACAACTATTGATAGTTTGATGAGAAAAAAAAAGAATTGTTTAGTTTTGTAATGCAATGAATTGTACTTTAGTGCAAAGTAATGAAATTTAACGAATGTAATGTTGATTCTAAATTGGTATTCATTAAAAACAGCAACAATAATTCAATAACTCTAAACTATACATATGATACCAATTAACGACTTACTATTATTTGGATTAGCATCTTTGATTATGGTTCTTTCTCCAGGACCAAATATGATTTATTTAATTTCAAGGTCATTATCACAAGGAAAAAAAGCAGGAATAATTTCTCTTATAGGTGTTATTTGTGGGTTTTTATTTCATATTCTTATGGTGTCTTTTGGGCTAACAGCAATATTTTTTGCTGTTCCTTATGCATTTATAGTCGTTAAATTTCTTGGAGTAGGCTATTTATTATATCTAGCATATACTACTGTAAAATCTGAAAATAAAATTTTTTATACTGACCAAAACCTGAAACAAGATAAACCTCTTAAACTTTTTAATATAGGGTTGCTGACTAATATTCTAAATCCAAAAATGGCTGTATTTTACCTTTCGTTTTTCCCTCAATTTATAAAACCTGAATATGGATCTATTTTAAGTCAAAGTTTTCAACTTGGGGTAATTCAAATAATTATAAGTTTTTCAATTAATTTTTTAATTGTTATCTCTGCTGCAAAAATGGCAAATTGGTTCTCTAAGAAACCAATTTGGCTAAGAATACAGCAATGGTTTATGGCTTCTGTTTTAACAGGACTTGCAGTTAAAATGGCATTAACTAAAGTAAAATAAATATTAATAATCTTTATAATTAATTTGGGATTTAGCACTTAATTTAAAAGAAAATCCGCTAATTATAAGATGTAAAAACAACATGATTTTAAAAATTTGAAAACAGAAAGAATCATATTAGGGATAGACCCTGGGACAACCATTATGGGTTTCGGGTTGATAAAAGTTGTCAATAAAGAAATGCAGTTTATGCAATTGAATGAGTTGCAATTAAAAAAATACAGCGATCATTATGTAAAATTGAAACTTATTTTTGAGCGTACTATTGAATTGATAGAAAGTTATCACCCTGATGAGATTGCTATTGAAGCTCCGTTTTTTGGTAAAAATGTACAAAGTATGTTAAAGCTAGGGAGAGCACAAGGTGTAGCAATGGCAGCGGGTTTGTCAAGAGAGATACCCATTACAGAATATTCTCCTAAAAAAATTAAAATGGCAATTACAGGTAATGGAAATGCCAGTAAAGAGCAAGTCGCTAAAATGTTACAAAGCACATTAGGATTGAAAGAATTACCCAAGAATTTGGATTCTACTGATGGTTTGGCTGCGGCTGTTTGCCATTTTTACAATTCAGGTAGAATAACTACTGGTAAAAGCTATAGCGGATGGGGAGCTTTTGTAAAACAGAATGAGAAACGTATTAAAAAGTAAGCAGTAGCAAGTAGCAGTTGGCAATAGTGAAATTTAATAAAATAGATTTAGAATGGGTAAAACTGAGTTAACAGAAAGAGCGTTGGGAATTAAATTAACAAATGATTTATTATCGGGTAAAATTAAGTTAGAGGATAATCCTTATTGGTTAGGTAATAGAGGACAAGCTGGGCTTATTAATCAAGGCTTACTTGAAGGAGGAACATTAGAAGATTTAAAAAACTATAGCAAAAGTGCGAGTAATGGAAGAGTTTCTAGTCAGATATCTGATTTGAAGAAACGAGGATTGATTGTTTCAAAGACTAAATCTAAAAACAACGAAGTTGTATATAAATTTGAAAACAACACAACTTATGGAGAATCAAAAGAGGAGGTAATAGCAACTACTATAAATCCATCAAAATTAAAAGAGCAAAAGTATATTGAAGGAAAACCAAACGAAATTTTGGTGACAAGATATGAAAGAGATTTAAGAGCAAGAGAAAAATGTATTGAACATTTTGGGTATTCTTGTTCTGTTTGTAATTTTAATTTTGAAAAGGTATATGGAGAGGTTGGAAAAGATTTTATTCATGTTCATCATTTAAAGTTAGTTTCAACTACAGGCGAAGGTGAAGTAGACCCTGTAAATGATTTGCGTCCAGTTTGCCCAAATTGTCACGCAATGATTCATAAACGAGAAGAACCTTTTTCAATTGAAGAGTTAAAAGAGATAATGAAGAATTTTTAATTATTAAAGGATGAAAATTGTAAGATGAACTTAAAGAGTACGAGTAAGAATCCCTCCCCTTCGGGGAGGTTAGGAGGGGAAGGAGCTGCCATTTATATCCACATCCCCTTCTGTAAACAAGCCTGTTATTATTGCGATTTTCATTTTTCGACAACCTTGAATCGGAAAGATGAAATGATTCATGCTTTGGTAAAAGAATTACAGCTTCGAAAAAATGAGTTTAAAAACCAAACTATTGAAACCATTTATTTTGGCGGAGGAACACCTAGTCTATTGACAATTGAAGAGATACAATTGCTGATTGACACCATAACTAATAATTATACCGTTGTTGAGTTTCCTGAAATTACCTTGGAGGCTAATCCTGATGACCTTACAGTAGCTAAAATTTCTGAATTGGCAAGCTCACCTATAAATAGATTGAGTATTGGTATTCAATCCTTTTTTGATGAAGATTTACAACTCATGAATCGTGCTCACAATTCTAAAGAGGCAAAAAATTGTTTGTTAGAAGCCACTCGCCACTTTGATAATATTACGGTTGATTTAATTTATGGTATTCCGAATATGACATCTGAACGCTGGTTGCAAAATCTACAACTAGTTTTTGGTTTTGGAATCAATCATATTTCTAGTTATGCCTTAACGGTTGAGCCTAAAACCGCTTTAGCAACATTTATCCGACAAGGAAAATATCCAACTATATCAGAAGAATTGGCCTTAGAGCATTTTAATATTTTGGTAGCTGAAACCAAAGAGCAAGGTTTTGTACATTATGAAGTTTCAAATTTTGGTAAGCCAGACTATTTTTCAAAACACAATACTTCCTATTGGTTTGGTAAATCCTATATAGGTGTTGGACCTTCGGCACACTCCTTTAACGGTAAAGAGAGAAGTTGGAATGTTTCAAATAACATCAAATATATCAAAAAGATTCAGGCAGGTGAAATTCCTCAAGAAATTGAAGCATTATCTAAAAATGATCGTTTTAATGAATTGGTGATGACAGGGTTGAGAACTATTTGGGGAGTGTCATTAGAAAAGGTAGTTCGAGATTTCGGAATTGAGTATAAGAATAAATTGCTGAAAAATTCAGAAAAATTTATAGATCAAGGTTTGCTAGAAATTATAACTTCTTGTGATAGTCATAACCATGATATAGAAGTATTAAAAACAACAGAAAAAGGAAAATTTTTAGTAGACGGATTGGCAAGTGAGTTGTTTGTAATTTAATTATATTTGTAATATGCTTACAACAATTCAATACGGATCACAGAAATTAAAAATAAATCTATCAGATCCTTTAGA
>JAMONB010000026.1 GCA_027066745.1 Flavobacteriaceae bacterium | reverse complement strand
TGGCAGCTTTTTTTATTTCCTTTTGTGCTTTCAGGTTTAATTTTTCAGCGTAATCTTCAATTAAAACATCCGCTCTGTATCTTTTTTTGGAGTCTTTATTATCAATTAAAGGATCATTAAAAGCATCAACATGTCCGGATGCTTTCCAGGTGGTTGGGTGCATGAATATAGCGGCATCAAGCCCAACAATATTCTCATGCATTTGCACCATGGCTTTCCACCAGTAATCTCGTATGTTTTTTTTGAGTTCAACACCGTTCTGGGCATAATCGTACACAGCACTTAATCCGTCATAAATTTCACTTGATTGAAAAACATAACCGTATTCTTTTGCGTGTGATATTACTTTTTTGAATTTATCTTCCTGATTTTTCACAAGTTAATTATTTATAGTTGATGATTAATTGTATCCTTAAATTTATTCGTTTGGCAAAAATATATAATTTAAAGTTGTTGCAATAAAAAAAAGGAAATACATTTTGTATTTCCTTTTGAATATTTTTAAGTATTAGGTGTT
Source organism: Flavobacteriaceae bacterium (assembly GCA_027066745.1). Classification (GTDB taxonomy): domain Bacteria; phylum Bacteroidota; class Bacteroidia; order Flavobacteriales; family Flavobacteriaceae; genus Aureibaculum. The sequence continues at coordinate 3,742 of JAMONB010000026.1, read as the reverse complement.
TATAATCCTAAGAAAGAATCACTCAATTCTACTTTTGTTCTACCAGCTAGTTTGCCATCTACAAAAACATCAATATTGTAAACTCCTTTTTCAAATTTTTCTCCTTTTCGATCGATCATCATCAGTACTTTCAAATCTGCGTTTTCATAATTTACAACTGTCTGATCCGTGTATTTAAGCTCGTTACCATCTTTTATGATAAAAGTCCCTTTGGCGTTTACTACCTGGCCTTTAGGGTTTTTCAATATGATATATGCTTCTTTATCTCCAGGAGTGGCAATTTCGTTTTCCAATAATTGAAATTCAACTTTAAAAGCATCTGTTTTTTGTGCTTTATTTGTTTCGGTGAATTTTCCGTTAGAACGCATTTTCATTGCTGTAATTTTAACATTTTCAACATTGATGGCTCCTCCAATTTCTACTTTTTTTGCCAATTTCATATTTTGAGCAATCAAAGTATCATTGTAAACTGTTTGAATTTTCAGTTGGGTATCGATACTGTCTTTTTCTTCGGTAAGTAAATTATTTTGTAGTCTTAGCGAATCAACTTCTTCAATCAATCTGTCGTTTGTGGCTTTAAGTGTTGCCAATTGTCCGCGATATCTGCTTAAAGTTCTTGAATTAATTTTCTTTAAATTTTTAACAGAATCTTTAAAAGAAATAATCTTTTCTTTTTCAATGCTCAGTGAATCAGACAGGCTGGTGTTTTGAGCAATCGCAATATCATATTTCTCCTCCATTGCTGTTAGATTACCAATGATCTGCTCTTTTTCATCCTGTAAGAACTTAACAGCTTCTTTATGATCACTGTTATTGTAAAAAGTATAGCCTATAAGACCAAATAATAATACTGTTAAGGCAATAATTAAAACCAGGTTGTTCGAAGATTTACTATTTTCTTGCATAATGACTTTGTTAATATTTAATGTTTAGGATTAATCTAACTTATAAAACGCAGAAAATTAAAAAAATTGTATAAAATTTAAATTTTTATTAACTTTTTTTATTCTACGAGATAAAAGACTAATTTTATTGCGATAATATTAAAGAATAATGATTAGCCCTTTACATGATATTTTTAATTTATTCTATCCGGAACAGTGTTCCATCTGTAAAAACCAACTTGTAAAAGGTGAAAAAACAATATGTGTTTCCTGCATATTGGATTTACCAGTTACAAACTTCTGCAATTTAAAAAATAATAGTGTAGAAACTTCTTTTTATGGAAGAATTCTTGTAAAAGAAGCCACATCTTTGTTTTATTATCAAAAAGAAGGGAAAGTGCAAAAACTAATTCAGCAATTAAAGTATAAAGGAAATCAGCAAATTGGGACTGTTTTAGGAGATTGGTTAGGTGAAAATATGCTTGAAAGTGAAAGATTCAAAGAAATAGATTGTATTGTCAAAGTTCCATTACATCCGAATAAACTAAAAAAGAGAGGATATAATCAACTTACAAAGTTTGAGCATAGTTTATCGAAAAAATTACAAATACCTGTGGTTGAGAATGTGTTGGTTAAAGTTTCTGCATCGCAAACGCAAACAAAAAAAAGTAGATTTGACCGGACAATTAATGTAGATGAAAAATTTGAATTACTTGATACTAGAATCCTAGAGAATAAACATATCCTGTTAATTGATGACATTATTACAACTGGTGCAACATTGGAAGCCTGTAGTATAGCATTGTTACACTCAAAAAATTTAAAAATTAGTATTGCAACTATGGCATATACTTTATAAAATATTTACTAATTTGCACCAAATAATTTGAATGAACTATCGTATTGCTATCATATTAATCTTGTTGCTTTTACATTTGTCTTGTGCACGAAGAGGTCGGCCACAAGGTGGTCCAAGAGATTTAGATAAGCCAATTTTGGTAAAAACAGATCCTGAATTTAAAAGTATTCATTTTGATGCAGACGAGATTAAAATTTATTTTGATGAATATATCAAACTGAAGGATATCAATTCTCAGCTGATTATTTCACCACCATTAAAATATCCACCAGTAATTACTCCACAGGGAACACCCAGTAAGAAAATAACCATAAAAATTAAAGATACCTTACAGAAAAATACTACTTACACATTTAATTTCGGACAAAGTATTATTGACAATACAGAAGGAAATATTCTGGATAACTTTAAATATATTTTTTCAACAGGAGATTATATTGACTCTTTGCAGATAAAAGGTACAATCAAAGATGCATTTGATCTGGAAATGATTGAAAACCCTACAATTATGCTTTATGCTGTGGATAGCGTTTTTAAAGATTCGGTTATTTACAATGAGAAGCCAATGTATGTGGGTAGAACCCTTGATAGTGTCAACTGGAATATTACCAACATAAAAGAAGGAAAGTATTTACTATTGGCTCTTAATGACAATAGTAAAAATTATAAATTTAATCCTAAGGAAGATAAAATTAGTTTTTATACCGATTTTATAGATCTTCCTGTGGATAGTACCAGCTCTTTTGAACTAAAACTTTTTACCGAGATCCTACCATTTAAAATTCCATCAAAACCGCAGGAAATTTCTAAGGGACATATTATTATAGGATATGAAGGAGATGCAAAAGATTTTAATGTGCATACTATTTCAGAGAAGGCTTCTGATTTTAAAGCTATTACAAATTTTGATGTAAAAAAAGACACACTTCATTATTGGTTTAAAAATTATGATAAGGACTCTATCTTATTGTCTTACAATCTAAAACAACCATTTGATACACTAAGTGTAAAGTTGAAATCGAAAGAGATAGATTCTATGAAAATTGAACCGGTCATTACCGGTGTTTTACAATTGAGAGATACTTTAAAACTAAAAAGTACGACACCAATCGTAAAAATAGATACTGCAAAGATTCAATTGTTAAATAAGGACTCTGTTAAAGTAAAATGGGATGCTTTTATTACAAAAAAAAGAAATGAATTACTGATCAACTTTAAAAAAGAACAATCAAATAAATACAATCTGGAGCTTTTACCAGGTGCTGTAACAGATTTTTTTGGTATTGAAAATGATACAATTCAGGTAAATTTTTCTACAAAAAAGGCAACGGATTACAGTTCCATATTCTTAACAATCAACAATGTCAAAAATTATCCAATTTTAATTGATCTGATCAATGAAAGGGGAGAGGTAGTAGCTCAGAAATATTCAGAAAAATCAGAAGAATACAGTTATATTAATTTATCTCCGTCCAGATATAAAGTTCGTATCATTTATGATACAAATAAGAACAAAAAATGGGATACAGGTAATTATTTATTAAAACAACAGCCCGAAGAAGTGTATTATTTTAGTAATATTATTACTGCCAAAGCCAACTGGGAGGTTGTTCAACCTTTAACGATTCAATAAAGATAAAAGCGAAAAAATTTTAAAGTACCATAATTTTGACCCAAATTCATTCATTATAGCTGTCAATTTTTTAACTATTTTGGGATTTTGTTTTGCTACATTGCTAATTTCAACTATATTTTTAACCAGATGATACAATGTAACAGGAAAAGATCCTTTAGAATCTTTATTATTCTAACCTCTTGATTTTTTATATGGAGTTTTCATTTCGGTGATTTAACGGCTTTCAGTGTGCCATTTCTAAAGAAATAAAATGGAAAAACATTTATTACATTCAGAAGTATCTATCTTAAATTATAATTGTAACTATCCTTACCTTAAATATTCTTTCTACTTTAAATTAAGTTAGTATCTTTGTTGTTTAGA
>JAMONB010000025.1 GCA_027066745.1 Flavobacteriaceae bacterium | reverse complement strand
AGTGGGGGAATCGGATTAGATGAGACTGAAAAAGTATTGTCATTTCTGCAAAGTCAAGACCCTACTTATTGCTATGCTATTGACGTAAATAGTAAATTTGAAATAAAACCAGGATTAAAAAATATAGGAAAATTAAAAGAATTTAAAAAGAACTTGTCATTCCTGCGGAGGCAGGAATCCAGTTAAAAGAGTATTAAAATAAAAAGATTCCCGCTTTCGCGGGAATGACATCAATATTATGAATTACAAGGCAGACCAAAAAGGTTATTACGGAGTATTTGGAGGAGCATATATACCAGAAATGCTTTATCCTAACGTAGAAGAGCTACGCCAAAACTATCTAAAAATAATGGCAGAACCTTCTTTTCAAAAAGAATTTCAAGAATTGTTAAAAGATTATGTGGGTAGACCTTCTCCGCTCTATTTTGCCAAACGGCTATCAGAAAAATACACTACAAAAATCTACCTAAAGCGTGAAGATCTAAACCATACAGGGGCTCATAAAATCAATAATACTATTGGTCAAATATTGATGGCAAAACGTTTGGGTAAATCTCGAATTATTGCTGAAACTGGTGCTGGTCAACACGGTGTGGCAACTGCTACGGTTTGTGCTTTGATGGGTTTAGAATGTATTGTTTACATGGGCGAAATTGATATTGCCCGTCAAGCTCCCAATGTGGCTAGAATGAAAATGTTAGGAGCAACTGTAGTACCTGCTTTGTCAGGCAGTAGAACGCTTAAAGATGCAACCAATGAAGCTATTCGTGACTGGATTAATAATCCTGTTGATACGTATTATATTATTGGTTCTGTGGTTGGTCCTCATCCATATCCAGATATGGTGGCACGTTTTCAAGCCATTATTTCAGAAGAAATCAAATGGCAGCTTAAAGAAAAAGAAGGTAGAGAAAATCCTGATGTTATCATTGCCTGTGTAGGTGGCGGTAGTAATGCTGCTGGTGCATATTATCATTATTTAAATAATGATGAGGTACAATTAATTGCTGTTGAAGCAGCAGGTTTAGGTATTGATTCTGGTGAAAGTGCAGCGACTTCTGTATTGGGAAAAGAAGGTATTATCCACGGAAGTAAAACTTTATTGATGCAAACAGAAGACGGACAAATAACAGAACCTTACTCCATTTCAGCAGGATTAGATTATCCTGGTGTTGGCCCCTTACATGCACATTTACATGCAACCAAAAGAGCAGAGTTTGTATCGGTTACCGATGCTGAAGCCATGAAAGCAGGATTAGAACTCTGTGAACTCGAAGGAATTATTCCCGCTATAGAAAGTGCTCATGCCCTAGCTGTTTTTGAAAAACAAACCTTTAAGCCTAATGAAGTGATTGTCCTAAACTTATCAGGTAGAGGTGATAAAGATTTGAATACCTATATTGATTATTTTAAACTGTAAACTATGAACAGAATAAATCAAAAACTACAAGAAGATAAAAAGTTATTATCTATTTACTTTACAGCAGGATATCCAAAGTTAGATGATACAGCTAGCATTATTCAACATCTAGAAAAATCTGGTGTTGATCTAATAGAAATCGGCTTGCCATTTAGTGATCCGTTGGCAGATGGCCCAACCATTCAAGCAAGTTCTACACAGGCGTTGAAAAATGGAATAACTACAGAAAAGCTGTTCGAACAATTAAAAGACATCAGGCAAACGGTAAGTATCCCTTTGATTATTATGGGTTATTTTAATCCGATGTTGCAATATGGCGTAGAGGCTTTTTGCAAAAAATGTCAAGAAAATGGTATTGACGGATTGATAATTCCTGATTTACCTGTCGATGTTTATCATGAAAAGTACAAAGCTATTTTTGAGAAATATGGTTTGATTAATGTATTGTTAATTACACCACAAACATCTGATGAACGGATTGATTTTATTGATGCTATTTCAAACGGATTTATCTATATGGTAAGTAGTGCAAGTGTTACAGGTAGCCAATCAGGATTTGGCACTGTACAAACGGACTATTTTAAACGTATAGCAGATATGAACCTTACTAATCCTCAGATTGTAGGTTTTGGCATTTCAAATAATGAAACATTTACTCAAGCTACAAAACATACAAAAGGAGCAATAATTGGTTCTGCATTTATCAAACATTTAACAGCAAATGGTATTGACACTATTGATAAATTTGTAAAAAACATACTAGCGTAATGGCACTAAACATTGTTTTAATTGAACCAGAAATTCCAAATAACACAGGTAATATAGGTCGATTAAGTCTTGCTTCAGGTTCAAATTTACACTTGGTAAAGCCATTCGGATTTGAAATTAGTGATGCTAGATTGAAACGAGCAGGTTTAGATTATTGGCAACATTTGTCAGTTACTATTTATGAGAATATAGAAGATTTTTTTAGTAAAAATAATGACAAAAATATGGTGTTTCTTTCCAGTCATGGTAACTCAGAGCATTGGTCAATAGATTTTGAAGAAGAAATGTTTCTTGTTTTTGGTAAAGAATCTGTAGGCTTACCTAAAAATATTTTAGAAAAGTATTCTGACAAACTCTACAAAATTCCGTTATATAGCAAACAGGTAAGAAGCCTAAATATTGCAAATTCTGTAGGCATTGTTGTTTATGAAGGATTGAAACAACTTAGTTAACATATATGAGTATTATTTTAAAATTATCTGATACTCTAAGTCTTAGAGAAATTTTTTTGACTGATGCAGTCGTATTGCAAGAGTTGATGTCTAAAATATACCCGCCAGTCTACAAACATTTATGGAAAGATAGAGGTGTTTGGTATGTACAGACTGTTTTTAACTCTCAAAATCTTCAAAAAGAATTATCAGAAAAGAACACAGTATATTATTTTATACAGTTTAATAATGAAATAATTGGTATTTTACGTATAGTGAATAATGTTATTTTAAAAGAATTCAAAAATAAAAAAGCAACAAAATTACATCGAATATATCTTGATCCAAAAGTACAGAATAAAGGAATTGGAAAAATAGTATTGAATTTTGTGATACAACATGCCATTGAAAATAAATCTGAATTGCTTTGGCTAGAAGCAATGGACACTCAAACTCAAGCGTTAAATTTTTATAAAAAATTAAATTTTAAAATTAGTAGTAATTTCAAACTCCAATTTGACCTTATGTATGAGCATTTAAAAGGAATGCATAGAATGTATCGTCTTTTATAAAACTAGATGATAATTACTATCTTTACTGCTTAATATTTTTAATGAAACTCAAAAAATTCTCTTTACGGACTCGTATTTTTCTTGCCATGATTATGTTGGTGGTGGTAGCCTCTATATTGATTGCTTTTGTAGCTGTTTACCAGTATAACGAGCAGACTAAAGACTATCATAAAGGTAGATTAGAGCGTAAAGAAAATGCAATTAAAACAAGTATTGATATAGAGTTGCAACGTAGAACAACTTATCCTGTTGAAGGAAAATATTTGTCTTTAATATTTAAAGATAAGATTTATGATATTTCTGATATCAATCAATTAGATATTTTGATTTTTAGTTTAGACGGAAAATTATTGCTCAATACATCTTCTAACTTTACCAAAGACACCACCAATTATAGCCTTTCTGAAAATGTTTTAACAAAAATAGAAGAGAGTCCTGATCATAGAATGGTAACTGAAAATGAAACATCTGAAGGAATAAAATTTCAATCCTCTTACACATACATTAATGACAATAAATTTAAACCTATTGGAATATTACATTTACATTATTTAAAAGACAATAGTTTTCAAGAAAATGAATTGAAAGAATTTTTAGAGCGATTGGCTTTTGTGTATTTTTTACTGTTATTAATTGCCATAACTGTTGCTTATTTTATTTCAAAATACATAACTAAATCTATCCAAACTGTGAGTGAAAAGATGAATGTAACAGGATTGGATAAACGGAATGAAAAGATTGTTTTAAAAAATGCAAGTGTAGAGATTTATAATTTGGTAAATGCTTACAATAGTATGGTTGATGAGTTGGGTGAAAGTGCTGTAAAATTAGCTAAAAGTGAGCGAGAACAAGCTTGGCGAGAAATGGCAAAACAAGTGGCACATGAAATTAAAAACCCGTTAACACCTATGCGATTGACGGTGCAAAGTTTTGAACAACGTTTTGATGTTAATGATCCGCAGATAAAATCAAAATTAAATGAGTTTAGTAAATCATTAATTCAACAGATAGATACCATGAGTTCAATAGCTTCTGCATTTTCTAGTTTTGCGGAAATGCCAAAACAAAAAAGAGAAGAGCTAGATGTTGTTGAAGTGGTGAGGTTAGCGGTAGATATTTTTAATGAAGAATATATCCATTATTTTCATGAAGAAGATAAATTAATTGCTCAATTAGACAAAACACAGCTTATTAGAATAGTGACCAATTTGGTTAAAAACGCGACACAATCAATGGAAGATATTGAGGACCCAAAAATTGAAGTTAAAGTTAAAGAAGACAATGATAATGTAATTATTAGTGTGGCAGATAACGGAAAAGGAATTTTGGATGAAGATAAAAATAAGGTGTTTGAACCTAAGTTCACTACTAAAACAAGCGGAATGGGTTTAGGCTTACCCATGGTAAAAAATATTATTGAAGCCTATAATGGAACAATTACTTTTACATCAGAAATAAATAAAGGAACAGTATTTACAGTTTCTATTCCAAAAAAATAAATAGATATGGCATATACAAACATTTTAGTTTCAGAAAACGATGGTATTACAACAATTACTATCAATCGTCCAAAAAAATTAAATGCATTAAATAGAGAGACTATTCAAGAGTTACATGATGCTTTTGAAGAAGCAGATGAAGATGTTGAGACAAGAGTCATCCTTCTTACAGGAAGTGGTGAAAAAGCTTTTGTTGCTGGTGCCGATATTTCTGAATTTGCAAACTTTGATGTCGCAGAAGGAGCAAATCTTTCTAAAAAAGGACAAGAAATTTTATTTGATTTTATTGAAAATTTAAGCACCCCTGTTATTGCAGCAATTAACGGATTTGCTTTGGGTGGCGGATTAGAATTAGCGATGGCTTGTCATTTTAGAATAGCTTCTGATAATGCCAAAATGGGGTTGCCAGAAGTGAGCCTGGGTGTGATTCCTGGTTATGGAGGAACACAGAGGTTGCCACAGCTAGTAGGTAAAGGTAAGGCGATGGAAATGATTATGACGGCCTCTATGATTACTGCAGAAGATGCTTTACAAAACGGATTGGTAAATCATGTGACTACACCAGAAGGCTTGTTAACTTTAGCAGAGATAATCGCTAGTAAAATATTACGAAATTCACCTTTGGCTATTGCTTCAGCCATTAAGGCCATAAATGCTAATTTTGAGGATGGGGTAAATGGTTATCAAGTAGAAATAGCACAATTTGGATACTGTTTCGGTACTGATGATTTTGATGAAGGAACAACTGCATTTTTAGAAAAACGAAAAGCTAATTTTTAATAGTATTTTGATAATTCAACCAGTGAAATCAATTCTTGAAAAATCAATTCTTTTAATCTGTATTATCTTTTTTAAAGGAGTGATTAGCTATGCTCAAGAAAAAGATAGTATTTATAAGAAAGAGATGTCAAAATTGAAAGATTCTATTCTTAAATATGACGATACAAATTCAAGGCATAGTTTGAAATTCATAAAGGAAATGGTTTTGCTTTCTGAAAAAAACAATGATACAATTGTAATGCTTCATTTAATACATACTGTCGGAAGAAGTAGTCAATTTATTACGGAATATAATCAGTCTAATAACTATTTTGAAAAAGAATTAAATTTATTACACCATATAGATATCAATGATAAAAAATTTAAAGCCCTAAAAAATAGTTATGTTCAAGAAGTAGAGATATTAGCCCAATTAGGTCAAAATTATGAAGAGCTAGGTCAAATTAAAAAAGCATTTAACTTGTTTTTTAAATGTGTAGAAATTGCCAAGAGAGATAATTTAGAGTTCTACAAGGTAATTATGCCTTCATTAATAGGAGGTTTGTATTACAAAACAGGAGAGTATAGAAAAGCTTTAAAAAAAGAGTATGAATCTTTTGAGGGATTAAAAAATTCCAAAATAATTAAAGAAATAAATAAGGTTTATAACAGAGTTGAAATTTCAATAGATATTAGCAATATTTACCTTAAATTACATAAAAAAGATTCTGCTTTATGGATATTAGACGCTGGAATCAAAGAGAAATTAGATGTTTATAATGCGTATTCTAAATTGCTTTTTAAAAGGCAAAGAGGTACAATCTATTTAGAAACGGGCGAACCCAAAAAAGCACTTGTTTTTTTAAAAGAAGCAAAAAAATTAGCCGATGAATACGATTCAATTAATGGCTCTACATACTATTATAAAGATTTAGCTAAATGTTATTTTAAATTGAAAAAAAATGATTCAGCAATTTTTGTTTTAGAAAAAGGGATAAGGACAAAAAAATTAAATAGTAAAGAGTTTTATTTAGCTAATGATTATAAATTACTGGCAAAAATTTATAAAGAAGTTGGTGACTTAGAAAAGTCAAATGAGTATTATGAAAAATACATTATCAATCAAACTGCTTTAGAAAAAAGTAAAGACACTATTGTGTCTTCTTTTCATGATAGAGAAGTTAGTTCTTTAAATAACGAGAAAGTTCTTCAGAATAAAAAACTATCAGTTATTATTGTAATTACTTCGGCTATAGGTTTATTGTTCTTACTTACATTAATTTGGTTTTATAAACAGAAAAAGAAGAATGAGCTTAAATTTCAAGAATTACTTGATAAAACAAATTTAACTAAAGAAACTAAACCAGAAATAGTTGATACAAAAGACATTATTCTTGAAGAAAAAACCACATCTGAAGTAGCAAAAGAGACTACAAAACAGATTTTAGAAGGGCTTCAAAAATTAGAAGAACAAGCATATTTTTTAAAGCAGGAATGTAATTCATATAATGTAGCTAAAAAAATAAAAACAAATACTTCATATTTATCTAAAGTCATTAATTCTAATTTTCAAAAGAATTTTAACACCTATATCAATGATTTACGAATCAATTATGCCATTGTACAATTGAAAGAAAACAGTAGGTTTCGTTCCTTTTCTATCCAGTCAATTGCAGAAGAATTGGGTTATAAAAGTGCAGATTCTTTTACAAAATACTTTAAACTTCGTACAGGTTTAAATCCTTCTTTTTACATAAAACAGTTAAATTCTTTAACGTAGAATTTTTAAATAAAACCTTTTTTTACTCTAAATTTATAAATATAGGGTTGTGCTGTTTTTTATTTCCTTACACCTTTAAAGCACAACATAACTCGCTTGTAATCAATAATTTGAATGGTATATTTATACCCCTATTTTTCTAAAACTAGGGTTGCTTCTCTTGTGTGAAGCTTTTTTTCATTCGTTATTTGTTTACGAATTAATCAATAAAGAATGTGAAATTATGATGAATAACAACAAATTAAAATTAGGCATTTTCATTCTTATACTATTATTAGTAATTGTTATTGTAAGTGTTTTTTATGATAATTATATAGATACTAAGGATAAGTCTTCAGCTATTATTGAAGTTCTAGAAAATAATTGTGATTGTAAAGCAATTGAACAATCTGTTTATATAACTGGTATTCAATTTGAAAAAAATGGAACTGTAAAAGAGAAAGGAGAGTTTCAATTGATTGATTGCAATTTTAAATCATTTGATATAGAAGTCAAAAGAATTAATGAAATTCTAAATAATGAAGTGAAAAATTTTGAAGAAGTAGATCAATTAAAATTTGAATTCATCAATAATGATATTAGTAAAAGTATAGTCATTAAAAACGGAATAATTAAAAAATTAAAGAAATGATAGTAATTATAACAGCATTAATCGTAAAAATAATAGAGTTTGTTAGCTATTTATTATTGTAATTAAAACCTAAAAAATGAAAAAAATTAGTATTTCACTGTTACTCATTTTTCTATTTTCAATAGATGTTTATAGTCAAGAAATAAACAATTTAGAAATAAAGCAAGCGGTAATTAAAAACGGTATTGGCTTAGCTATCATGTTGGCTATTGTTATTTCATGGAATAGGAATAAATCAATACTATTAACCATTATAAATGGAATTTTTAGTGGAGTTGATATTCTGTATTATATCATAATCAAAAGTATTGAAAAAAATAATTAATACCTTTAGCCTTTAATAGAAATATACAATGAAAAAACAAAAAAAGATTTTAATAGCATTCCTGTTTTTTGGTTTATTGGTAACCTCTATTTTCGGACAAGAAAAAAGTAATAGTCTGTTATGGAAAATTGAAGGAGACAGTATTCAGACCTCTTATATTTTTGGTACGATACATATGTTGCCTCAAGAAGATTTTTTATTAAAAGATAAAGTAAAAAATGCTTTTAACAAGGCCGAGGTAGTGTATCTAGAGTTAGATATGGACAATCCTAGCTTTATGCAAGATATGATGAAATATTCAATGTTAGAAAAAGGCGATGAATTAAAAGCTCATATGGACAGTACAGAATATGTTTTTTTAAACCAATACATGAATAAAAATGTAGGTGTAGGCTTAAAACAACTTAATAAATTTAAACCACTCTCTTTAACTTCTATGATTATGACTACCTTAATGGGGAAACAGCTTGCTAGTTATGAGTTAACCTTTATAAACATGGTTAAAGAAGCTAAAAAAGACCTAAAAGGCTTAGAGACTATTGAATCTCAAATTGCTATTTTTGATAAAATTCCTTATGATGAACAAATAGATGATATCATCAAAATGTTAAAATCACCAGAAGAAACAAAAAAACTTTATGCCAATATGATAACCCTTTATAAAGCAGAAGACATAGCAAAATTATTTGAATCTATGGATGATTATTTTGATAATGATAAAGAAATGATGAAAAGCTTATTATTTGATAGAAATGAAAATTGGGTAAAACAAATTTCTGAAATATCAAAAAAACAAAAAGTGTTTTATGCTGTTGGTGCAGGTCATTTAGGTGGTAAAAAAGGAGTTGTTCAATTGTTGAAATCTATAGGGTATAAAGTAACACCTGTTTTAGATTAAAAATTGTTTATTATACTTCCCCATCCCATTCACTATAAAATTGTTTTAAATATAACTCCATAAATTTATGCCTATTAGCGGCGATTTTCCGCCCTGTTTTAGTATTCATCTTATCCTTAAGAAGAAGTAATTTTTCATAAAAATGATTGATGGAAGGAGCTGTAGATTTTTTATATTCCTCTTTAGTCATAATTAAATTTGGAGGAATATTAGGGTTATAGATTTCTCTATTTTTAAATCCACCATAATTAAAACAACGTGCAATACCAATAGCACCAATAGCGTCTAGTCTGTCTGCATCTTGTACTACATCTAGTTCTTTAGAAGAAAATGTGCGTTTTACGTTTCCCCCTTTATAAGAAATGTTTTTGATAATCTGAACCACATGTTCAATAATGGCAGAATCTACATTTTGAGAAAGCAGAAATTTAGTTGCTTTTTTAGGCCCAATAGTTTCATCACCTCCCGATGCGTCTGGATGAAATTTAGAATCAGCGATGTCATGTAATAAAGCTCCTAAGGTGACCACAAAATCATCTACGTTTTCTCCTTTAGCAATTAATTTTGAGTTTAAAAACACCCTTTGGATGTGAAACCAGTCGTGACCTCCTTCAGCACCTTGAAGTGTTTTTTTTACAAAGAGAACGGTCTCTTCAATAACTTGTTTTTTATGCATAGTGCAAAATAATAAATCCTCAGAAAAACTGAGGATTTATATGAATTGTTTTTATTTATCGAGTAGCAACTTCTACCCATTTGAATTGATAAGAATTTTCAGGTATTTTTATACGATCAGCCAAGCGTAACATTCTTGCAGGTAAAGTCATTAAATAATCTCTTGCTTTTTCAGCCTCGTCAGTCAAATCGGTAATTTTATCTATTTCCCAACGTTTTACAAGTTTGTCCATAATATCAACATAATCAAACGAAGTATATACACCTATGCGTTGTGCAGTGTTAGAGAATTCTTCAAAAGCAGTCCCAATTTTATTGCCAGATTCTCTCAAAAACAGAGCTGGCATTATAATTTTTTGTTTCATCATATATTGAAAAGCCAGCATCATTTGACTGGGGTCAACTTTAAAAATACGCTCTACAAATTCGGCATAGGCATTGTGGTGTCTCATTTCGTCACCAGCAATTATTTTACACATTTTAGCCAATTGTTTATTGCTTTTTTCTCGTGCTATTTTGGCAACTCTATTGTGAGAAACATAAGTGGCTAATTCTTGAAAACTAGTATATACAAAGTTTTTATATGGGTCTCTAGCAGTTCCAATATCAAAACCATCAGTAATTAAATATTGTGTAGTTTTTTCAATTTCCTTCATGTTTACCCTACCTGAAAGGTATAAATATTTATTCAACACATCACCATGCCTGTTTTCTTCAGCCGTCCATTGTCTAATCCATTTTCCCCAAGGATTTCTTTCAACCTGATCAATACCCTCAACATCCATTAGCCAAGACTCATAAGTTGGTAACGCTTCTTCAGTAATCATATCACCAACCAATACCACCCAAAAATCATAAGGTAATTCTTTTGCCAATTCGCGTATCTCAGTAACTTCATCGAAGAAATGATTGCCTTCAGAATTAGGTAAAAAATCTGAAGGTTGCCAAATTTTTTCTACAGGAATTAGATATTTTTCTATAAGAGTATTAATATCTTTTTCTAAAAATTGCATAACCTCTAACCGTATATTTTTCAATGACATAATCTATTTTTTAATGATGAATACCATTTTTAATGGTCGTTTCTATATACTCAATGAGTGTTTCATTGTCTGTAAAAGTACTAATTTTTATAGGCTTATGTACTGTAAAAGTGATATGGGCACCTAAACCCATTGGAAATTTACCATAACGAACTGCTTTCCAGGAGTTATTAATAGAAATAGGTACAACAATTGCTGTAGGAATTGTTTTAAATAATATTTGTAATCCTCTTTTTTGAAATGTCTTGGGTACCCCATCTTTACTGCGAGTGCCTTCAGGAAAAATTACAGCAGTACCATTTGTGGTAACTATACGTTTAGAAAAATCTAGTAGAGCTGTAATAGATTGGCGAGGATTTTTTCTGTTAATTAATGCAGCTCCTCCATGACGTAAATTATAAGAAACACTAGGTATACCTTTACCCAATTCAATTTTACTAATAAATTTTGGGTTTAATTTACCCATGTACCACATTATAGGCGGAATGTCAGCAATACTTTGATGATTTGCAACAATAATTATAGGTTGATTGTTGTCTATAATATGAGGGTTGTTAAAGGTGAAGCGTGTACCTAAAATATTATAACAACGCATTAAAAAGAATTGCAAAAGAGTAACGTTTTTTTGCAATGCTTTTTTTCCGAAAACATTGTTGCTAACCCATAAAATTGGATGAAAAATGACCAATGTTATAAAAAAGCACAAATAAAAAATTATACTTAAAGGGTAGGCTAATAATTTTTTCATTTTAAAAAAATCCTCCCTTTTGGGGAGGATTTAGGTAGAGATTAACAAAATTCTTCATAAGCAGCTGCCAAATTACTGGCAATCATTTCAGCAGATCTGCCTTCAATATGATGACGTTCTAGCATGTGCACCAATTCACCATCCTTAAATAAGGCTACAGCCGGAGAAGAAGGAGGAAAAGGAACCATATGTTCTCTTGCTTTTGCCACAGCATCAACATCAACTCCTGCAAAAACAGTAGTGATTTGTGTTGGCGTTTTATCAAATTGTAATGATGCAATAGTACCTGGTCTTGCAGTACCAGCTGCACATCCGCAAACTGAATTTACTACAACTAAGGTTGTGCCTCCTTGTTTTAAGGCGTTTTCAACATCACCTGCAGTATATAACTCTTTAAAACCTGCGTTTACTAATTCTTGACGCATTGGTTTTACTATTTCTTCTGGATACATATTTTATAATTTTTTAAAATAAATTCTGTTGCAAAGATACATAATAATTATATTTGAATTTTATTAGAACAGTTATAGATTTATGTCAAGTTTCGCAAAATTTATTGGTGCAAGTTTAGGATGGTCATTAGGTGGACCAATAGGTGGGATTTTAGGCTTTGCTTTAGGAAGTTTAATTGATGGTTTCACAGGTTTAGAGGATAATTTTAGTAAACAAAGGCATGGTCAAAAGGCTACAAAATCTGGTGATTTTGAAATTAGTTTATTGATTTTGGCAGCTGTTGTTATAAAAGCTGATGGAAAAATTGACAGGAGAGAATTAGATTTTGTACGTAGAAATTTTATTTCTATGTACGGAAAAGAAAAAGCCAATAGAGCCTTTAAATTGTTTAATGGTATTTTGAAAGAGGATATTTCGACGCGACAAGTCTGTATTCAGATACGCCAGCATATGTCACATGCTTCTCGTTTACAATTGCTACATTTTTTATTTGGTATCGCTAAAGCGGATGGTGCTGTAAGTCATGTAGAAATACAGATTATTAAAACAATTTCAGTGTATTTGTATATCAATAATCGTGATTTTGAATCAATTAGAGCTATGTTTTCTTCAGCCTCTAGAGGGAGGAGTAGCGGTGGTTACACTTCAAGCACTGCCTATAAAATACTTGAGATAACTAAAAAAGCAACAAATGCTGAGGTTAAAAAAGCCTATAGGAGATTGGTAAAAAAACATCACCCTGATAAATTACGTCACTTGGGTGAAGAATATCAAAAAGGTGCTGAAGATAAGTTTAGGCAAATTCAAAAGGCTTATGAACAGATTCAAAAAGATAGAGGAATGTAACCCCATAGCCCCAAGGCCCCAAAGGGGGAAGCAGATCTAAAAACCATCAGGAATATTTAAAATATTCTGTCATTCGATCCCTAAAGATGTTGAGAGTAACGAAGTGGAATGAAGAGTCTCTCACTATAAATACAGATCTAAAGGTTCAGGTCCAGCCAAGATAGTTTTTACAATGCTTCTGTTTTTAGCATCATCTAATTGAAAATGCCATTTTACCATGGCTATTTCTAAGTTTTCAATTTCTAAACCAATAATTGATTCTGGGTGTACACAACTACCATCATTAAAATAGGGTAATAAACCAGGATCAGGAAAACGAGGTCTGTGGGTATGACCAGCAATCACCATTTGGTTGTTGTTTTTTAACATCCATTTTTTTAATCGTTGTTCTACTTTAATCAAATTTTTGTAATTTTTTGCAGGGCTGGTTGGATCTTTTACATTGAACCATTTTTGTAGAGGTTTCCAGAAATAACGCACAAAAAAACGGCTTACCTTCCAAAATTTATAATTGAACCAATCGGCTTGATGCCCGTGAATTAAGAATATTTTTTTAGTAGTATTTTCAATGTGTAATAAGATACTTTCATGGTATTCTAAATTAAAAAGACGCTCTTTTTGTTGAATATTTTTTGGTGGAAAAACTTTGTACAGCATTTTTTCTACCGTTAGAGGATCACCAAAAATCATGTCATGATTGCCCCAAAGCATGTGTAACCTATCATCATTATAAAACAATTTTAATAATTCAAAAGTGCTCTTATGAGCTTTGTAAATGGGTTCAAAATCATAGTTTTCCCAAAGTTCTATGCCGTCGCCTAATTCAATATAGGTGTAATTTTCATCGTAGTATTTTTTAATGGCATATTTGTAAATTTCCATATTGTGAGAAAAATCATCAGCATAGCTATTATCGCCTTTATGTAAATCGCTAAATAAAATGATTTTGGAACCCTTATTTATAGTTAGTGATTTGGCTTTTTTAAAAGCATTGTCGAGAATAGAATGCATCATTTACTTATTTTTTTAAAAAGGATTTATGCAATACGCCTTGCTCAGTTTGGATTCTTAAAAAGTGTAAACCACTATTCAATTTTGATACATTAATAGTATTTGTTGAGTTTAACTGACCCTCAATTTGTCCAATACTATTAAAAATGGTAATTTTTTCTATATGGATATGATTTGGTTTTTTAATAAGGATATCATCAGTAACAGGATTAGGATAGACTGTAAATTGTGAAGCCAAGACTTCATTATTAACACCTAAAGTAACACTGTTGTTTTTAGAAATTATATGTGCATTAGGGTCAAATTCAATTGATGTAACCTTAAAATTTACAGTTTCTGTAAATTCTTGTCCGTTAGTTGTATTGTTTAATACAATATCTAAAATTTCATCACCTACACCATGTATTCTGATTGGGACGGAGGCTTCAAAAAAGGCTACTGAAGCATGACTCTGACTTTGATTTATGGTGATTTTTATTTGATTAGGTTGTGGCTGAAACCATTTTAGCGAATAACTTGGGTATCCTTGATTGTAAATCCAATCCTTAAAAAATTCAGTGAGGTTTTCACCACTTACAGTTTCAAAATGAGCAATTAAATCTGGAGTTTTCGCATAACCATAAGCGAGGTTTGGGTCAGCCAAGTAATTTTTAAGGCTTTGAAAAAAAACAGCATCACCTAATTTCTTTCTCAGCATATGTAATACCATTGAACCTTTGTTGTATGATAACCTTGAACTAAAAATTCTACCCACACTTGTCGTATCTTGATCAGATAAATAAACAGCACCATCTGGCCTAGCCGTAATTGAATTGTTTTTACTTTTTCTCCATTGAATAAAGGGGTCATTACCATCTAAATTTTCTATGGTTAAACCACTTAAATAAGTAGCAAAACTTTCGTTGAGCCAAATATCCTTCCAACTACCACACGTAATTTTGTCTCCAAACCATTGGTGTGCCAACTCATGTGCAATTAATCCTCTACTAAAACTTCCCATAAACGAAACTGTAGTATGTTCCATACCGCATCGGCAACCAAATTGTGCATGTCCATATTTTTCATCCGCAAACGGATATTCACCAAATAACTCAGTAAAAATATTCATGATATCAACTGTTATTCCTGTTTGACTTTGAGCAGTTGTTAGGTCTTCAGGATAGACATAATTAACTATATCAAAAGGCTTTCCGTTATTATTAACGGTATGTGAATACACTTGGTAATTGGTAACGGCAAAGGCAATTAAATAAGCAGGAATTGGGTATTTGTGCTTAAAATGTGTGGTTTTATGTGTGCCGTTTATAGTCTGACTTTGCTCTAAGCCATTTGAAACGGCAACATATTGTTTTGGAGTGGTAATATAAACGTCAATATTATCAATTTTATCATTCAAGTCTTGTTTACAAGGCCACCATCCCATTGCACCATAAGGTTCTGACAATGTCCAAACAATCGGTATTCCGTTATGAGTTTCTTGTTCAAACGAGCCAAAACCTGAACTTACAGGGTTTCCGCTATAGGTTATTTTGACAGTAGATTCTTGTCCTTGAGGGAGGGTTTGCGATAACGTAATTACCAATTCATTATTTGCATTTTGAGTATAAGTTAAGGTTATTCCGCTTTGTGTTACTTCTGAGACGGTCATGTTATTTGATAAGTCAAAAGTAACCGTATTCATAGTTGATTTAGCTGTGAAAGTTGTACTTACTATTCCGTCAATAAATGCGATTGCAGGATCAATATTCAATTCTAATTTATGATAGCTAATGTCATAATTAGCAGTATTTATATTTGCTTTATGAGCAATAATTTTAGAAGCCGATTTTGCCTCAGCTTCAATAAGTTCATCAAAGATTAAATTTTCTTGCGAAAAACTAAAATTGATGATAGTTAATAAAAAAACAAAAAACACTTTTCGCATAAATTGTAACATTTGACCGTATAAAAATACCAATATAATATGAATTCTTTTGAATTGATTTAATTTTTATAAACTGGCATTCTTTTTGATCGAAAAATCAACATATATTTACATCATAATTAACAGATTTATGAAGCCTATTTTTTTCTATTTTTTTATTGCAATGTTTATTGTTTCTTGTTCAAGTGTTAAAACTTATAATGCAGAAATCTCTAAATTACATCCTGTAAAAGGATTGCAGAATGATATTGATCTGGCATATGCTAAACTACAAAAATTGCATCCTAAACTATATCAATATATCACCAAAGAAAAATTAGATTTTAAATTTGATAGCTTAAAGACTACGATTAAAAACCCGATGTCAAGTCATGATTTTTATAAAAAATTAGCTCCGGTTATTGCTGAAGTTAGACAGGGGCATCTAAGTGTAAGTCCACCAAAGCGAAGATTTACAACTAAAGAGAATAAGTTGAATAAAAAGAAGAAATTTGAATTTTACGATTTAGATTTTGAAATTTTTAAAGATTCTTTATGGATCGTAAATTCTCAAGGTGCAGATTCTACAATAATAGGCAGTAAAGTTCTTAAAGTTAATGATGAAGATGCTTCTACTTTAATTGCTAATTATAAAACGTTATTTACATCTGATGGTTACAATACTACTTTTCAAAATAAAGTGATAGGTGCTAGATTTTCAGGCTATTATTATACAGATAAGGGTTTTTTAGATAGTATAACATTAACATTAAAAAACAAAGATTCACTTTACACCAAAACTTTTAGAAGAATTGCAAAAGATGCTACTGCCAAGAAGAGACATGACTCATTAATTAAGCCTAAAAAATTAACAAAGACAGCACGAAAACTTGCAAAAGTTAAGAGAAAACAGCAAAAGAAATACAATGCAAAACATGGTTTTGAAAAATCACGAAAAAAGTACACAAGAAACTTTGATTTTATAGGCAAAGATAGCAGTGTTGCTTATATTAAAATTAGAGGGTTTAAAAATGGGAACTATAAAAAATTTTACAAAGAGACTTTTACTAAAATAGACTCAGCCAAACCAGATGTGCTAATTATTGATTTAAGAAATAATACAGGAGGTAGATTGGCTGAAATTGATAAATTCTATTCTTATTTAACTGCTAAAGAGTATCAATTAATAGAAAAATCGGAAGTATTAACCAGTCAGCCTTTTTTAAAATCATCAATGTCAAAGAATACTCCTACTTCCGTTAAGATAATTTCGGGTTTATTGTCACCAATAACTGTAACATATAGTTTTTTAAAATCTAGTAAAAAAGACGGTAAAAGGTATTTTAAATTTGGTAGTGCAAAAGTAAAAAAACCAAATCCGTTAAATTTTAAAGGAAAAATTTTTGTGTTAATTAATGGAGGTTCTTTTTCTGCATCTTCTATTTTATCAACCAATTTACATGGTGCTAAAAGAGCAATTTTTGTTGGTGAAGAAACAGGAGGAGCATATAATGGCACCGTTGCAGGAGTTTTTAGTAGTACAGAGTTACCAACTTCAAAAGTTAAAATGAGAATTGGTTTGGCACAAATTGAGGCCTTGTATAAAACAAAAAAAGAAGGTTATGGCATCAAACCCGATATTAGAATTAGACCGACAATAAACGATCGCTTAAACAATATTGATCCTGAATTAGAATGGGTTTTAAATGTTATCGATACTAAATAAGTCTAATTAGGTTTTATTAGTAAATCAAAGTTGTATTTTTGCGGAAAATTTGTACACCTATTAAAATATAATCATGTTAGAAGATAAAAACCAACAACGCACCTCATTGGCCGATTTAGGAGAATTCGGATTGATAAAACACTTGACAGATTCAATAAAACTAACTCATAAATCATCCATTACAGGAGTTGGTGATGATGCTGCGGTATTAGAATTCAATAAAAAACAGGTTTTGGTAAGTACTGATTTATTGGTTGAAGGTGTGCATTTCGATTTGAGTTATATGCCTTTAAAGCATTTAGGTTATAAAGCGGTGATGGTCAATTTATCTGATATTTATGCTATGAACGGTACTGCAACACAGATTACAGTTTCTATTGCTGTTTCAAATCGTTTTCCGTTAGAAGCCATTGAAGAATTGTATGCAGGTATTCATTTGGCATGTAAAAGTTACGATATAGATTTGGTAGGAGGCGATACCACTTCTTCAACTAAAGGATTACTAATTAGTATTACAGCCATAGGGGAAATTGACAAAAAAGATGTTGTCTACCGTAATGGAGCAAAACCAAATGATTTACTAGTTGTTTCAGGTGATTTAGGTGCTGCTTATTTAGGATTACAAGTGCTAGAACGCGAAAAGCAAGTATTTCAAGCCAACCCTAATGCTCAACCCGATTTAGAAAATTATACGTATTTGGTAGAACGACAATTAAAACCAGAAGCTAGAAAGGATATTCCTAAACTACTAAAAGAACTCGAAGTAACACCAACATCTATGATTGATATCAGCGATGGTTTATCGTCAGAAATTATTCATTTATGTACACAAAGTAAGGTAGGTTGTAATTTATTTGAAGATAAAATTCCCTTAGACCAGCAAGTAATTGCTACATGTGAAGAATTTAAACTAGACAGTACTACTATTGCCCTAAGTGGAGGCGAAGATTATGAATTGCTATTTACTGTTGATACCGCAGATTTCCCTAAGATTAAAGCAAACCCTAATTTGACGGTTATTGGTCATATGACTGAAAAAAATGAAGGTATGAATTTGATTACAAGAGCCAATCAAAAAATTGAATTGACCGCCCAAGGGTGGAATGCAATGTTAAAGAAAGGGTAGCA
>JAMONB010000024.1 GCA_027066745.1 Flavobacteriaceae bacterium | reverse complement strand
GGTTACCACCCTTGCGACTTACTTTGCTTCCAAACACGACTCTGGTGCATAAGGGACTTACACCCTTTGGACTTTCTTTGGTATTTTAAAGAACTTATTATATATTTACCATTCAAGGCACACACAAAGTGTATAAATCATTGGGCAATAAGTGATTAACTTAAAGTTAGAGCGTATTAATAAAGATAGTGATAAACCGAAAGTGAAGTGCTTTTAAACGCCCAACGCTTCATACACAGAACGTTAGGCACAAGGTGTGACCCAAAAATTGAACGAAAAAAAGCAGTAATGGTTAAAAGAAAAGTGGGAACTGAATAAAAGAGACCAACCACCTCAAAAAAGCATATGAATACCAAGCATGATACTTAAAATCAAAAAACTGATTTAAAGAAACATGTTTAAAAAAATTATTAACTTTGAGAATTAAAAACTAAAACAATTCTCATAACACAAAAATTTATGAAATATATAAAAAAGAAGTATCTTACAATTAGTGTTCTATTAATAACTATTGCATTAATTTTAGTAAACTGTAAAGAAGAAGATTTTTCTTTGCAAGAAAATTCGCTATCCAAAGACTTTAGTTATAGTACAAAAACTGTAAATGCCTCCGAAATACCATTAATAATGAACTTTATAACAAGTAAAGTTTCAAAAAATTTAAAAATAGAAATAGATGATAGTTTAAGAAAAGATATTATTCACACAAAAAGTTCAGAAGATGATATAATAGTTGGCGAAATTACTACTCAAAATATAAAAACAGTAACCGATGATAGTCAAAAAACAAATTATTCATTTAAAATAACCAAAGAAATACCCACAGCACCCTATTTTTTAAATTTAATAGTTAAAGAATCAAATAATGGTGATTATGCATATATTGTTAAATATGAATATGCTAATTCAAACTGGACTTTTAATGGTCATAATCTTAATACATTTGTTGGTAAAAAAATATTTTATTCTCCTACAGGTAAATATTTAGCCAAGTTTGATATAGATAATGGAGTTATTTCAAATAAAAGTTTTGGTTCTCCATGCCCCCGATGGTGATGGTAGTGGTAGTAATCCTGGAGGAGGCACAAGCAACCCTAGTGACGGTACAGGCAACGGCACACCTTTAGGTGGTAATCCAACAGTACCAGGTAGTGGTTGGGCACAAGGTGGCAATAATTCTGATTCAGGTGATTCTAGTTCCACTAGTTCAGGTTCAAGTAGTGGCTCATCTAGTGGTTCAGGCACGGAAATGGGTATATTAGGTCCATGTGATCAACAATATGTAAACTATGATATGTTTGAAGATTCTGATGGAAAACCAATACCAATAACTGTTGACTGTAATAATATACCTGTTTTATTAAAAAGTTCAAAACTGGGTGGCTTATTAAAAAGTGGTGGGATTGACTCAAATGGTGATTGCATACCAGATAGTGATGATGATGGTTACGAAGACCCAATTGATGATGATGAAAATGATTTAGAACCTATAAATTTAGATTTAAACACCATTTTTGCTTTAAATGAAGAATTATGTACTAATTTAACAATTGCTGATATAGGTTGGATAAGTCAAAGTGAAGCACATAATGATATTGCTGAACAAATATTAAGAAACTTAGAAAGTGAAAATGGTGGCTGTTCGGATACAAATTTTGATGAATTGGTAGAAGATATTTTAAACCATGAAGACGAATGTGATAAAATCCAAGAACAATTAGATAGTATAGCATTTAGAACTGTATATGATGAACTAAAAAATTTAACAGGAGAAACCGTAGAAAACGGTAATTATGAAACATCTGATGATTTATTTAATGAAATTGCAGCAACACCAAATGGCTTATCTTTAGTCAATCTTTCTATAAGTTTAACAAGAGGTTATATGCATGTACACACGGATGATTTTCCAAATGGTGATTTTGCATCAGATGGCAGCCCTATGTTAACATCACCAATAAGAATACATTCCCCAAGAGATATTGTTACCTTTCTTAAAATTGCAAGAAATTCACACTTTATTGATGCAATAAACACAGAAGATGTATACGGTACAATAATTGCAAGTGCTGCATCCTATACAATTAGATTTAATGGCGACCCAAGTACTATCAATCTTAATTTTACTGGTCATTTAAGAAGTAAATATGATAAAAAAATGAAAAAATATAGTTTAGTAAGAGGTCTATTACTTTTTTTAAAAGAAGATATGAATGTAGAAGGTATTTCATTATATAAAATTCAAAATAACGGGACGATAAAAGAAAAAAAATTAAAACCAAATGGCAGAGTAGAAACATTACCTTGCACTTAAAAGTAATAATAATTTAAAACAAATAAAAATGAAAGATATAATTTTAATATTAATTACCCTTTTTACATTAAGTTGTAAAGCACAAATATTACCAATTGAAAATGCCCATATTTATATTAAAAATCCAGATGTTGGCATTCCTGAAAATATTACATATGTTAAAGATGTAAATCATCTATTAGATAAATATATTGGTGCTTGGATTGGCACTTATGATGATAAAACAATTGAATTTAGAGTTGTAAGTTATGTTGATAATTCTAATGGTACTTTATGGGATGAGTTATTGGCTAGATATAAGATAACTGATGCAGTTGGTAATATAATTGTAGATACAACATCTTTAGGCAATGAAAATGAACTAGTGTGTTTTAGTGAATATTTAGACGAAACAGGAACATATATGATGTATTATCTTGGTTATGAACATATATGTGGTCAACAAGGATATATGTATTTGGATGTTGGTAATACATTAAATACCTTAAGATTAATGGTATATCCGAACGTTGATATAATAGACCTTGAAGAATGTCCAAATGGCGAAGCTGAGCAAATAATGCCGCGACATTTTATTACTTTAAATAAACAATAAAATTATTTTAAAATAATTATCGTAAAATAAAAATAGCGTTAAACTTAAAACTTTAACGCTATTTCTAATAATAAAACAAATGTCATTTCGTTAATCAGTTAATAATCATTATATTTACTATTATTAACATTTAAAAAAATTGAATTATGGCATTACAATATGAAACAGGACACGCAAAAAACGTTGCAAATCTTCAAATATTAATCGAACAAATTACTACTTATTCAGATTACAACCCAAGTATTGATAATCTGAAAATTCCAGCAATCACAACACTTTATGATACTTCTTTAACAAGTCTAAACAATGTAATCAATAAAAGAAATGCGAATAAAAATGCAATACATTTAAGACAAGAAGTTTACGAAGATTTAAAACCAAAAGTAACAAGAATAATAAACCATTTAGATATTTTAAATCTAACAGATGGAATATTCGACCAAGCAAAATCATTAAATAAACTAATTCAAGGCGGAAGAAAAACAACAAAAATAGTAGAAACAGATGAAGATGATTTTAATGAAGAAGAAAACGAAAGTAAAGAAACAAAATCTACATCTCGACAATCATACACAGAAACAGCAGAGAATTTAAACAAATTATTGCAATTAGTTGAAACAATAGACACTTACAATCCAAATACTGAAGATTTAAAATTAGTTAATTTAAAAACATATCAAACAGAATTAGTAAAAGCAACACAAGAAGTAAACAAAACAGAAGCAGAATTAAAAACAGAACTTATCACAAGAAACAAAGTTTTATATAATGATGATAATGGCTTGTATGAAATAGCACAGAACTCTAAAAAATATGTAAAAAGCGTATATGGTGCATCATCGCCAGAATATAAAAACGTATCAAGTATTAGATTTACAGATTTAAGGAATAGATAAGTAAATAGAAAACATACTTATGGCATAATGTTTTAATATTGTGCCATAACAAAACATAAAACTATTAATACAAAGTGTAATTTTTTCAATACAGAGTTCAATTCTATTGATACAAAATGTAATTTTTTCGATACAAAGTGTAATTTTCTTTATACAAAATGTAATTCTTTAAATACAGAATGTAACTCTCTTGATATAAAGTGTAATTCTTTCGATACAAAGTGTAATTCTTTCGATACAAAGTGTAATTCTTTCGATACAAAGTGTAATATTATCAATACAAAGTATAATTCTATTCTAACGGAATAAAAATATAGGGATGAAGAATAAAACCCTGTGCCTAATCGAGTAGACGGCTCTGACCATTAAAGCCAGAGTGCGCCTCTCACACCACCGTACGTACGGTTCTCGTATACGGCGGTTCATTAAATAAAAGATAATTTTAATTGAATGTCTTTTGGTAT
>JAMONB010000023.1 GCA_027066745.1 Flavobacteriaceae bacterium | reverse complement strand
TAGAAGGAAAGGGAAAAATTAAATAAAAAAGATGCCATATATTAAGGATAAAAATTTGGTAAATATTTATGAGGAGGTTGATAAAGCCAATGAAACCATAAGTAAACTAAATCAATTACTCGAAGAAGAAGAAAAAGATAATTCTATATTGAGAAAACATAGAGTTATTTTAGGAATTTTTGGTGTACTATCATTAATACTATTTTTATGGTCTTTCTTACCAAAGACTGACCCAGTAGATAAAAAGTATTTAATAAAGAATAATTTAACATTAATTAAAAATGATTCATTACTTCAATTACAAGATGAGTTAAAGAGTGTGAAAAACAATATTCTTAATGCACTGAATGACAAAGGAGGTATTGTTGAGCAAACTATTGTATATAGTATTCAAATTGGAGCATTTGCAAATTTCAAAGCAAAATTGTTCTCTGAAAATTTAGCTCATATGAAAGAGTTTGAAGAAGGTGGTTTGAATAAATATGCAATAGGTAATTTTGTTACTTATACAGAAGCTTTGATTCTGAAAAATGACTTAAAAAGATTAGGGTTTACTGATTGTTTCATTGTGGCACAGTCTTATGGAGACCCTGTAAATATTAGAGAGGCATTAGAGTTGAGTGAAGAAACGCAGTATTTGAACTAGTAAACAGTTAGTTTAGTTATAATTTTTAATAGTAATATGCTAAAAGCATTTGTCAAAGCAGCTCGTTTACGTACCTTACCCTTGTCACTTTCAGGAATTATAGTTGGTAGTTTTTTAGCCTATGCTGAAGGCTACTTTAATTGGCAAATCTGTATGCTTGCTTTATTGACTACTACAGGCTTTCAAGTATTATCTAATTTTGCTAATGATTACGGAGATGGATTAAAAGGGACAGATAATGAAGATAGGGTAGGACCAGAAAGAGCCTTACAAAGCGGAGCTATTACACCAAAACAAATGTTAAGTGCTATTAAAATAACTGGGTATATTACCTTCGCCATTGCAGTATTTTTGATTTATAAAGCATTTGGTAAGCATAATTTGTTTTACTTCTTTACATTTCTGCTATTAGGTTTGGCAAGTATTGTAGCTGCCATAAAGTATACTATGGGTAAAAAAGCATATGGATACAGTGGTTATGGAGATGTCTTTGTTTTTTTGTTTTTCGGTTGGCTAAGTGTGTTGGGTAGTTATTTTTTATTTGCTAAACAGTTAGATTGGACACTTTTTTTACCAGCAACCTCTATAGGTTTATTAAGTGTTGGAGTTTTAAACCTAAATAATTTAAGAGATAGAATTTCTGATAAGAAAGCAAATAAAAGAACTTTAGTAGTGAAAATTGGAGAAGAGTTTGCTAAGTATTATCATTATTATATCTTAATTTTTGCATTTATATTAGCCTTGCTTTATATTATGTTGCATTATACTTCCCCTGTGCAATTATTATTTATTATTGCATTTATCCCTATATTTATGCACCTTTATACCGTTTATAAAAATAAAGATGCTAGAATGTTAGATTCAGAATTGAAAAAATTAGCTTTAAGTACTTTTTTATTTGCACTTCTTTTTGGTTTAGGACAAATACTATAAATGTACGCACTATATAAAAAATATAGTTTAAATTTTAAACAAGCAAGTGGTACTTCTCGGGGAGTATTGCAGACAAAAGAAACTTATTTTTTAATTATAGAACAGAATGGTAAAAAAGGGATAGGAGAGTGTGGTCTGTTTAGAGGTTTGAGTATTGATGACAAACCAGATTACGAAGAAAAATTACATTGGGTTTGTAAGAATATTAATTTAGGAAAGGAAGAGTTGTTAAAACAGACCTTTGGCTTTCCGTCTATTCAATTCGGAATAGAACAAGCCTTTTCGTCATTAGAGAGTAGACATCCTTTTGAGTTGTTTCCGTCAGATTTTACTAACGGAAAAGATACCATACCAATTAATGGATTGGTATGGATGGGCACTTTCGATTTTATGAAGCAACAAATTGCATCGAAACTGAAATCGGGATTTACGACCCTAAAATTAAAAATTGGAGCTATAGATTTTGAGAGTGAAATAGAATTACTGAAATTTATCCGTACAGAATTTTCATCTAATGAAGTTGAATTACGCGTTGATGCCAATGGTGCATTCAACTCTGAAGATGCTCTAGAAAAATTAAAACGGTTATCAGATTTTGACTTGCACTCTATAGAGCAACCAATCAAACCTAAACAATGGCAGCAAATGGCAGTACTCTGTGAGCATACACCATTACCTATTGCTCTAGATGAAGAGTTGATAGGTGTTTTTTCTTTAAAAGAAAAAGAACAATTAATAAAAATCATAAAACCTCAATATATTATTTTAAAACCAAGTTTGATAGGTGGTATAGCAGGAAGTAATGAATGGATAAAAATTTCAAAAGACCATAATGTGGGCTGGTGGATTACTTCAGCCTTAGAGAGTAATATTGGTTTGAATGCAATTGCACAATTCACTTATAGTTTAAATGTGTCTATGCCACAAGGTTTGGGTACGGGTAGTTTATTTACCAATAATTTTGAATCACCATTAGAAGTGAATAATGGAGAACTTTATTATAATTCAAAATTAGAATGGAAATTTAACCTGTAAACCTTATTTTTGAAATTAAAATGATAATATATGAATTATATACAGCAAGCTTATAAAAGTAATTATAGTGCTTGGAAGTACCTATTGCCTATGATAGGTTTTTTAGGATTGGTATTGCTTAACAGTGTAGCTTTATCTTATTTAGATGTTGACGTAGAAGAAATGATGCGAGAAGAAATTGAACGAAAAGGAGCGAATAGATTTTTTTTTGAAAACTTAATCATATTTGTACTATTTCTTTCAAGTTTATTTATTTGGGTGAAATTTGTTCACAGACAAAGTATAACATCTTTAACAACATCAAGAAATAAAATAGATTGGGGGCGTGTTTTTTTTGCTTTCACCTTGTGGGGAAGTGTAACAATTGCAATGACCTTAACTGCATATTATATTACTCCTGAAGATTTTGTTTGGAATTTTAATTTTGATAAATTTATTATCCTTACTATGATTTCAGTGCTATTATTACCCGTCCAAACTAGTTTTGAAGAATATTTTTTTAGAGGATATATGATGCAAGGTTTAGGTGTAATGGTTAAAAACAAATGGTTTCCTCTAATTTTCACATCTGTAGTTTTTGGTTTGATGCATATGGCAAATCCAGAAGTTGATAAGTTAGGGCCAGTGATTATGGTCTACTATATTGGTACGGGTTTGTTTTTAGGAATTACCACTTTGATGGATGAAGGTTTAGAGTTAGCTTTAGGTTTTCATGCTGCAAATAATTTGATTACGGCACTTTTAGTAACTGCAGATTGGACAGCATTTCAGACAGACTCAATATTGAGAGATGTATCAGAACCTTCTGCAGGATATGATATACTAATTCCAGTGTTGATTGTATTTCCTATTGTACTCTTTATTTTTTCAAAAAAATATGGATGGAAAAATTGGTCAGAAAAATTGTTTGGTAAAATCAGTAAACCAGTTGATGTCAACTAATTTATAAGTTGAATGAATATTACAAAACTTCATAAAAATTTTAAACTAAACGGAAAGTCTTTTGTTACTGATGGTGAAGTTTTGATTTTTTCAAAGGATAAATATCCTGACTTATATCCTTTTCTTAAAGATTGGTTTGATGATACGTTGACCGTAAAAGTTAAAACTTCTGGCTCTACAGGGAAACCTAAAACCATTGAATTGAAGAAGGAGTATATGGTAAACTCTGCTAGAACTACAGGTGTCTTTTTTAATCTTCCTGAAAATACAACAGCCTTGTTATGTTTATCACCTGATTATATTGCAGGTAAAATGATGTTAGTTCGTGCTTTAGTTTTGGGCTGGCAGTTAGACATTGTAACTCCTAGTTCTTATCCTTTAATTGATATAAAAAAGAATTATGATTTTTCAGCCATGGTACCTTTACAGCTAGAGAATTCATTAAAAGAATTACACAGAATAAAAACAGTGATTGTTGGTGGAGCCCCAATTTCAACTAGTTTGTTGGAAAGAATTCAACATGTACATACAAATGTTTTTGCGACTTATGGTATGACAGAGACTAGTACTCATATAGCTGTAAAAGCGTTAAATAATGAGGGGGTTTCAGTGTCTTATCAAATGTTACCAAATATTAGCATTTCAAAAGATCATAGAAGTTGTTTAGTTATTAAAGCTTCAAAATTATCAGATATTTCAATTATTACTAATGATATTGTTGAAATACTTTCAG
>JAMONB010000022.1 GCA_027066745.1 Flavobacteriaceae bacterium | reverse complement strand
AAGGATGGAGGTTTGTATTTGCCTAAAAATAATACAGCCGGTTTTTTAATTGAGTCCCATCAATTAATTGTCAGCATAAAAGAAGATTATGAGGTTGACCTGTTTAAAGATTATTATGTAAACTCGGGCTTGTTATCTACTTTAAAAACCAATAATAGAATATTAAATGTGGTTGCCAGTATTTATGCAGATGAAAATGGATATGACAATTGTATCTTACTTAATGAAAAGAAGCAGTTGGTTGAAACTATAAATGCCAATATATTTTTAGTTAAAGATAAAAAAATTAAAACACCATTATTGTCTGAAGGCTGTGTAAAAGGCGTTATACGTAAAAATATAATAGAATTAATTAAAAAAGAGGAAGGCTTAGAAATTATGGAAACTGAAATTTCACCTTTTGAGCTTCAAAAAGCTGACGAAGTATTTTTGACCAATGCAATTGTTGGGATCCAAGCTATTACTAAATATAGAAAAAAAGAATTCACTACAGAAATTTCAACTTATTTGAGTGATAAATTAGCAAAAATGAGTGTGTAATACAAATATAAAACCGCTCTAATATAAAATCAGAACGGTTAGAATTTGGTTGGTTGCTATTTTGTGTATCAAGAAAATCTGTTATTTATAATTTCTAATAGTAGGTTAGAAAAATATAAAAACAAAAATAATTAATGCTATTGATTTTCTCATAAAAACTAAATTTAAAATAACTTCTTGATTAATTCACCTGAAAGTATTGTGTTTTTAATAACGCTATAGAATGCCAATTTATTTTGAATGCTATCAATTATTTCTTTTGAAATATTTTTTTTCCGATTCCATTTGGTAATTGAAAGCCATTCTTTTACATCTTCCTCTTGTTGTTGATAGCGTTCTGAAAATAAATGAATCATCTTTTTATCACGATATTCTTTTTCAAAAGATTTTAGTTGAGTGTTAATAATGTCAATAACGATTTTTACAATTGCTGGCTTATTTTCTAAAAAATCGTTTCTAACTGCCATTACAAAACAAGGCCAAGGAGTTGTAATGCTATCTATTCTTCTGAAAATGCCTTGATCTACTAAAGGTTTTGTGGTGAAATGTTCCCACATAAAATAATCAGCTTGATTTTCAGTTAATGCTTTTATGCCTCCATTAAGGTTGTTTACAATCTCGTATTGTAATTTGTTTAAATCAAACCCTTGATTAACAGCATTGACAATAGCCATTAATTGTGATCCTGAACCAAATCTACTTATAGCAATTCTAGCCTCCTCTAAATCTTTTATCGTTGTAAATTTCGATTGAGCACCAACATGAATTCCCCATAACAAAGGCGATTCTACATATACTTTTACGATTTTACTTGGGTTGCCATTAATAATATCTTTTATGATACCTTCGGTTAAAATAATAGCAGCGTCTATACTGCCATCACGTAAAGCAGCACACATAGCACCAGTACCTCCTGAAAATTCTTTCCATTGTAAGTCAACACCTTTCTGTTTGAATTTACCTTCTTCAATAGCCAAATGCCAAGGTAAATTAAAATGTTCTGGCACACCGCCAATAGTTATTCTTTTCATGGTAAGGTATTAAGTTCTTCTTGTTGCTTTTTGCTAAGGTTTTTAATTACCAATTGATAGGAAGTATCTATCCATGAAAAAATATGAGTATCATCAACAGAATTGTCTAAGCTAATCTTATTCCAATGTTTTTTATGCATATAGGCTTGTGTAGTTAGACAAGTATAAGTTGCTCTTAATTCTTCAATTTCTTCAGGTTTTGCTTTTACACTAATACTTGAAAATGAAGAAATCTCTGTAGCAGTAAACATTCTGTCGAGAACTTTAAAAACGAGAACATTAGGTAGTTTTGGAAAAGGAATAGATTCTGTAACTCCTTTTTTTGAAAGGCAATATGTTCTATATTCTTCAATGTTCATCAGTTATTCAGAGAGTTTGTCTAAGGTGTATTTAATCAAGTTTTCTACAGGTTTGTATGGGTCTTTACTAAAAGTTCCATTTGCTCTATTGGCAATAATAGCATTCATAGAGATTGCATTGTGACCAAGTAATCGTGCCAACCCATATATCGCTGAGGTCTCCATTTCTAAGTTGGTGATACGAGTACCATTAAAATCAAAATTATCCATTTTACTATTTAAATGTGCATCTTGAATAGGTAAACGTAAAACCCTTCCTTGCGGACCATAAAATCCAGGAGCGGTTGCTGTAAACCCAATAAAAACTTGATCGCTATTTAACTTTTCAGTAAGTATTTCACTACCTTTAATAATATATGGTCTGGCTTTTCTATCGTCCCAGTTGGTGTGTTTGATAAATGCATCTTCAATTTCTTTTTCAAAAATTTCATCAGCTACATAAGAATGAAGTAATCCGTCAAGACCTAATCCGTACTTAGCAAGAACAAAACTATCTACAGGAATGTTACTTTGCAAAGATCCTGAAGTGCCAATTCGAATAATATTCAATGGTTGATGTTCTTTTTTTACAACTCTATTTTTCAGGTCAATATTAACTAAGGCATCCAATTCATTCATTACGATATCAATATTATCAGGTCCAATACCTGTAGAAATTACAGTAATGCGTTTACCTTTGTAGATACCTGTTGTTGTTTTGAATTCTCTTTTTTGAGTTTCAAATTCAATACTATCAAAATGTATTGTGATTTTTGCGACTCTATTTTGATCGCCTACAAAAATTACAGTATCTGCGATATGTTCAGGTTTTAAATTTAAGTGGTATATACTGCCATCAGGGTTTAAAATCAATTCAGAAGGTGCTATTTTATTCATTGCTATGTTTTAAAATTACGTTGATTAGTTTATTTGTTTTTTCAAATTGAATGTAATGTGCAGTGTTTTTTAAAAATGTAATTTCTGCATTAGGGATGTCATTTTTTAACCGCTTACAATCATCTATAGTATTTTTTCTATCCTTGTCTCCAATAAGAATATCAACCTTATTCTTAATATTTTTATAGTTTGAAGAAACTTCTTTGAGACCACTTGCATAATTTACTTGTTCTTTAGAAACAGTATAAAACACTTTAGATTGAGACCATATTTTTTTTCGAGTGTCTAAAAATGTGTCTGTTAAAATTTCTCTATTTCCTACAAAAGCATGTACTAAACCTTCTTCAATTTTATCTGAAGCAGCAAAGTTTGCTATAAAAGTTGTAAAGCCTTTACCAATTACTGGTGTTGTAGCTATTTTAAAAAGCGTTTCAGGATAGAATTGATACAATGGAGAAGCAACTATAATATATGATTTTATTTTATCATTATTAGTTGTTGCAAGATTTGTAGCAATTGAGCCTCCATAAGAATGACCAACTACAACTACATTCTTTAGCTCTAATTGCCGAATCAATTCATTTACGATAGCAACATTGGCTTTTAAGGTGTAATTATAATTGTTTGCTGTGCTAAATCCATGTCCAGGCCTATCAAATGCAGTAACTCTATATGTTTTAGAGAGACTGTCAATAATAGGTTGCCAATCTTCAATAGAACCTGGCATTCCGTGAATTAACAAAATATCCTGTCCTTTTCCTTGTTGAAGATACCTTATTTTTTCTCCATTAATATCAATAAATTGACCTTGCCAATTAGTAGTGTACTTTAAACTTCCTTTTTGAATACTAGTTGTGTTTAGTAGGCCAGTAATAAAAAAAGCAATGGCGATTAATAGGATAAAATAGACGAGGTATCGGAATAGTTTTTTCATGATTTTTTGTGTGATTTAAAATTTCTCAATAGAAAACTTTTATAATATACTGATTTTCATTTGTCTGAAATATAAGTTTTATTTTTTTTCTAACAATAAAAAGGTCTCTTGTCTTTTAACTACCCACCAACACGTTTTACCTTAAACCCTTTTTCTATGAGCATGGCCATTATTTTATCTCTATAATCACCTTGAATTATAATTTTATCATCTTTAAAGCTACCACCAACACTTAATTTGGTCTTAAGTTCTTTAGCTAATTTTTTAAAATCTGATGTAGCACCGGTATATCCTTCAAGAATAGTAATGGGTTTGCCTTTACGTTTCTCGTATTTACAGATAATAGGTTCATTTTGTAACCAAATATCACTTTTTTCTTTTTTTATTTCAGGTTCTTGAGGTGTATGTTCTGGAAATAAATTTTTTAATTGATCTTGTAAGTCCATAAATTAGATTTTGTTATCTACTTCTCCTTTGGGGAGGGGATTAAACCCAATTCAATTAATCGTTCATTTAAATATGCACCAGCAGTAATATCATCAAACTGTTTTGGGTGATTTTTATCGACACAATTCTCTAAACAGTTTAATGGCATATCACTAATAGGATGCAGAAAAAATGGAATGGAATAGCGTGATGACCCCCAGTTTTCTTTTGGTGGATTAACCACTCTATGAATGGTTGATTTTAATCGGTTATTAGAATGACGAGAAAGCATGTCGCCCACATTAATTACAATTTCATCAGGTGCAGCCATTGCATCTATCCAATCTCCATTGTGATTTTGTACTTGTAATCCTTTGCCTTGAGCTCCCATCAATAAGGTAATTAAATTGATGTCGCCATGAGCAGCTGCTCTAACTGCATTTTTTGGTTCTTCAAGAATAGGAGGGTAGTGGATTGGGCGTAAAATACTATTACCATTTGCTACATAGTTATCAAAGTAATGTTCATCTAACTCTAAAAATAATGCCAAAGCTCTTAATACATATACCCCAGTTTTTTCTAGCATTTTATAAGTTTCTTTACCTATAGAGTTAAATTCTGGTAATTCTTTTACGGTAATGTTTTCTGGATATTCTGCTTTTAATTGAGGATTGTTTTCAACATATTGACCAAAATGCCAGAATTCTTTTAAATCGCCTTCTTTTTTGCCTTTTGCACTCTCTTTTCCAAAGGATATGTAGCCTCTTTGTCCGCCATTATCTTGTTCATAAGAGCGTTTGGTTTTTGTAGGTAAATCAAAAAAATCTTTAACCTGAGTGTATAGTTTGTCAACCAAAGCATCATTTAAAAAATGCCCTTTTAAAGCAACAAAGCCAATGTTTTCATAGGCCTTGCCCAAATCATTGACAAACTTTTGTTTTTTATTGTGATCGTCAGATAAAAAATCTAACAAATCTACACTTGGAATGTTTTGCATGAGTTAATCTGTTTTAAGAAGTAAAAATAAAGAAAATTATTTAGCTTTTTTATATAAAGGGATTAAATAGGATAGCGTATAGTTTATACCAAAGCCAGAATTATTCAAAAAGACTCTATTAAAACCTGGTACAAACAAATTTTTAAAATTTTCTGGTTGTTTGGTGCTTATCATTTTTTTTCCGCTAAAACTGAATCCTAAATAGAGGTTATTAAAAATTTCAGCTTTTATACCCAACACAAATTCTGCCCAATGTGCATTTAAATTGTCAAATTTCTGCCCATTTTCTATCGTTTCTAAACTATGAAAAAAATGGTCATTATTGATTGTAAATGTATTTAGTGTTTGGCTAAAGCTGCTGTAACCATACCTGATACCAACATAAATCATATTTTCCATGTTCAACCAATTTTCATAAGCATTATAATCTACTCCAGCTTTAATATATTGACCATTTGTTGTGAAGTTGATAAAATCTTCATCGGTGATATTCTCTAAATACCCCAGTTCAGCGGCTACAAAAAGCTTTTTTGAAATTCTATAATCTCCAACCAGTTCTAATCCTTTTCTATCATCATCAATAAGTGTATAGATAGGGTTGTACAAATCTATACCAACCCGAAGTCCGTACTTGTTTTTATAAATAGTATCTTTTTTTTGAGAACCGATACCTTGAGAGAAAGAAATCGAAAAACACAATAAAAATACAGCCTTAATGAAATATTTTAAGATGTGCATTGTTTTCATTTTCTATATGTTCAGAAATTTGTTCTTTACTTTTTATCCAAAGACCATCACTATTGATATCTTCAACGGTGTAATCAACATTTTTAAAGATACTTTTATATCCGCAAGATCTACCTACAAAAACGTTTTCTACCTGATAGGTAACTATAAGTTTATCCTTATTTGAAATTGTTTCATCAATCTTTTTTGTCAGTATAAATGTAGTCTGCGTTTCATACACATTTAAAGGTAAAGAAATGGAATCTCTAGGTATGATTTTTATAGTATCTAATTTTCCATTTATTTCAGATTCAACGATTAATCCGTTTACAGACTTTTTTGTTTCAAGATCTTCATTATCATAAAACCTTATGGTAAGGTGAGGTGTGATTGCATCTATACAAATCTCATCACGCTCACAACTTAGTTGAAGACACCCAATTAAGAGAAGAGAAAGAATGTATATTTTGTTTTGTTTCATTTTTTTATTTAAATCTTCTATCTTCTATCTTCTATCTTCTATCTTCTATCTTCTATCTTCTATCTTCCGTCTTCCGTCTTCTAATTCTATCTAATCTTCAAAAGTACAACATTTTCTACATGATGTGTTTGTGGAAACATATCAACGGCTTGTGTCTTAACTATTTTATATTTATCGTTAAGTAAAGCTAAATCTCTTGCCTGAGTAGCAGAATTACAACTGACATATACAATTCTGTCTGCCCCAATTTTAAGTAATTGTTCTATGACGTTTTTATGCATACCATCTCTTGGCGGATCAGTAATAATAACATCGGGCTTTCCATTTTTGGCAATAAACTCATCAGTAAAGACTTTTGCCATATCACCGACAAAGAAATCGACATTTTCTATGGTATTATTTTTTGCATTATTTTTTGCATCTATAATAG
Source organism: Flavobacteriaceae bacterium (assembly GCA_027066745.1). Lineage (GTDB taxonomy): Bacteria > Bacteroidota > Bacteroidia > Flavobacteriales > Flavobacteriaceae > Aureibaculum. The sequence continues at coordinate 11,856 of JAMONB010000022.1, read as the reverse complement.
CTTCAGGGACACTTTCTATACCAATCACTTTTTTTGCTTGTTTGGCTACAAATTGAGCAATGGTACCAGTGCCTGTATATAAATCGTAAACGGTTTCAGTACCCGTTAGGTCAGCAAAATTTCTAGCTATTTTATACAATTCATAAGCTTGAGTAGAGTTGGTTTGGTAAAAAGATTTTGCATTAATTTTAAACTGCAAACCTTCCATAGTCTCAAAAATATGATCACGACCTTTAAATAAAACAATTTCTTGATCGTAAATAGTATCATTTCTCTTTTGATTGATAATATATTGTAAAGAGGTGATTTTTGGGAATTTTTCAGCAATGAAATTCATCAACAATTCTCTTTTGGCAGCGTCATCTTCAAAAAACTGTAGTACTAACATAATTTCTCCAGTAGAGACAATACGTAGCATCATTGTTCTTAATAAACCGCTTTGTTCACGAGGATTGAAAAAACTCAAATCATTTTTTAAAGCAAATGTTTTGATTGAATTCCGAATAGCATTTGAAGGGTCTTCTTGTAAGTGACATTTGTTAACATCTAGTATTTTATCCCACATACCAGCTATATGGAAGCCTAAGGCATTTTTATTTTCTATCTCAACATCAGAATTTATTTCTTCTAAAGTTAACCATCTACTATTCGAAAATGAAAACTCCATTTTATTTCTATAGAAATACTGTTTTTCTGCACCCAAAATAGGTGTAATTTCTGGCAATTCTAAATGTCCGATTCTTGTTAGATGATCTACAACTTCTTTTTCTTTATAGAATAATTGGTCTTTATATTTCATGTGTTGCCATTTACAACCACCACAATGTTCAAAATGTTCACATACAGGTTGAGTACGTTTTTCTGACTGTTTTATGAAATTAATGGCTTTACCTTCATAATAAGATTTTCTCTTTTTAAAAGTTTGTACATCAACAATATCACCAGGGACAGCATTAGATAAAAAAATAACTCTCCCATCTGGAGCTTTAGCAATAGTTTTGCCTTTTGCACCAGCATCAATTACTTCAATATTTTCAAAAAGGGGTTTTCTTTTTTTTCTTGCCATATTGCAAAGGTACTTTAAAGAAAAATATCCGCCAAGGGCGGATTAAATAAATATGTTATGCTAAGTTTTACTTATTTAACAGAACGCATATAAGCAACAATTGCTTGTAATTCGTCAGGTTTAATATCTTTAACAATACCATTTATATTGTCTTTCATAATTTTCACTTGAGTGGGGTCAGTATTAACAATAGCATCAGCGTTCCCTTTTAAGAATTTTATAAGGTTTCCATTAGTTTCTGCGTATTTAGCAGCGATATCTTTAATAGAAGGGCCTACAATTTTTGTTTCAGCAGCATGGCATGTAGCACATGTTTTTTTATAGAATAGGTTTTTACCTTTTGTTATTAAATTGTCTTTAGAAAGGGTTTCAATTGTTGAACTATCTTTAGTCTCAATATTAGTTTTTTCTTTTGTTTGCTCTTCTACCACAACAACTTTAGTTTCTTTTATTGTTGTGCTACTTGTAGATTTATTGGTTTTACAACTAATGAAAGTTATGGTAAAAATTAAAAAGGCTAAAACTAGTTTTTTCATTTTATGATGACTTACTATGAATATAAAACTTTCACTTTTAGAATTACGGTTATAAACAAAAACATCCGCCTTTAAGCGGATGTTTAAATGTTAATTGTGTTATAAATTATTTAACTGAACGTATATAAGCAGCAATAGCTTGTAATTCTTCAGGACTTACATCTTTTAATATAGTGTCAATATTACCTTTCATAATAGAAACTTGACCAGGATCTGTATCAACAATAGCATCAGAATTTCCTTTTAAGAATTTTACAATATTACCTCCAGTTTCAGCATATTTGGTCGCAATATCTTTAATAGAAGGGCCTACTACTTTAGTGTCTACAGCATGGCAACTTGTACATGTTTTGTCGGTAAATACTTTTTTACCAGCAGTAACTTGAGCATCAGCAGATTCAGCAGGAGCTTCTTCTGTTGTAGTTGGTTCGTCAACTTTTACTTCTTCTTTTACAGTTTCAATTTCTTTTTTTACTTCTTCTTTCTTTTTGTCGCCACAGCTAGCAAGTGTTATTGCTAATACTCCAACTAATAAAATTACTTTTTTCATCTTTAGAATTATTTTGTGTTTATTATTACAAATATATATACTTAATATGTATTTAACGAAATTTGATGTAGTTAATGATATGTACACGTTAATTTAGAAGCACTCTAAATAGTTTAAGAAAATTAAAAATTGATTTACGTATCTCTTTTTTATTTTTTTTAATAGGAATTCGTGATGTACTTCGCAATTCTTTTAAAAAACACTAAATTTGCCTTTCTAAAAAGATATTTGATGTTAGATAGATTAAACATATTTAAGCAGCGTTTTGATGAAGTTTCAGATTTGATAATACAGCCTGATATTATTACAGATCAAAAGCGTTATGTGAAGTTGAATAAAGAGTACAAAGATTTAAAAGCTGTTGTTGATAAACGAGATGAGTATAAAATTTTACTTGATAATATAAGTGAGGCTAAAGAAATTATTGAAGATGGGTCTGACGCTGAAATGGTAGAGATGGCTCAATTAGAATTAGATGAAGCTTCAGAAAAATTACCTGAGTTAGAAGAAGAAATTAAATTTTTATTGATTCCTAGAGATCCCGAAGATGCAAAAAATGTAATTGTAGAGATTAGAGCAGGTACTGGTGGAGATGAAGCGAGTATTTTTGCAGGAGATTTATATAGAATGTATACTAAATACAGCTCTGATAGAGGTTGGAAAACTGAAGTAGAAGATATAAGTGAAGGGACTTCTGGTGGGTTTAAAGAAATCATCTTTAGTATTTCAGGTGCTGATGTTTATGGCGATATGAAATTTGAATCTGGTGTGCATCGTGTACAGCGAGTGCCACAGACAGAAACTCAAGGAAGAGTACATACTTCGGCTGCCACAGTTATGGTATTGCCTGAAGCGGAAGAATTTGATATTGACTTGAAGACAAGTGATATTCGGGTAGATTATTTTTGTTCTTCAGGACCAGGTGGACAGTCAGTAAACACAACCTATTCAGCAGTTCGTCTAACACATACGCCTACAGGTATAGTTGCTCAATGTCAAGATCAAAAATCACAGCACAAAAATAAAGATAAGGCAATGAAAGTATTGCGTTCTCGTATTTATGAAGTTGAATTAGAAAAAAAATTAGCTGCAGATTCTGCAAAAAGAAATTCGCTAGTTTCTAGTGGAGATAGGTCTGCAAAAATTAGAACTTATAATTATCCTCAAGGTAGAGTTACTGAACATAGAATAGGGTTAACTCTTTATGATTTAAGTAATATTATTAATGGTGATATTCATAAGATAGTTGAAGAATTGAAATTGGCAGAGAATACCGAAAAATTAAAAGAATTAGGAGAAGTTTTATAATGTTGAAATACTAACGAATAATATTTTTTCGTTTAATTTATACATTATTTTATATAATAGTTATTCTAGTATTAATTTTACCCACAATACCAAGTATGAGTTTTATAGGTTTAAAAAAGAAATCTGCTGTTCAGTCTTTAGAAAAGCAATTGAAAAAGTTAAAAAATAAGAATGTTGCTCTAAGTAAGATTCATAAAATTGGTATTCTAGCAGATTCAAGATTGTTTGGTAGTTATGACATCACAAGAAATTTGAGACAAAAATTAGGAATCTCAAATGAAAAACAGATAGAAATAATTATCTATGAAAATCTAAAAGATGATTTTGTAACACAGCATTATAGCGTGTTTTCTGAAAAAGGTTTTGGAATGTACGGTAAAATAAAAGCCTCAAATGTAAAGGGTTTTGTAGAAGATAGCTTTGATTTATTAATCAATTATTGCAATCATGACTCTGTGTATACAAATTTGGTGCTGGTGAAATCTAAAGCCAAATTCAAAGTAGGTTTTTTAGATGAAATTTATAGAGATGTCTATGATTTTACTATTGAAATTGAAGGAAATAAAGTTGATGTTTTTAATGATGAATTGGCGAAGTATTTAAAAATTTTAAAATTAGTATGATAGAATTGTTCTAAATTTTAGGTGCGATTGTATTTTAAATTGTAAAGATAAATGGAGCAATTTTATGGAACAGGAGTAGCATTAATAACTCCATTTAATAAAGATAAAAGTATTGATTACAATGCTTTGAAAAATTTAGTCAATTTTCAGATAGAAAATAATGTTGATTATTTAGTTATATTAGGGACTACAGGAGAACCTATAACACTTACTGTAGAGGAAAGAAAACGGGTTAAAGAAACCATAGTTACTGTTAATAATGGTAGACTACCTTTGGTGTTGGGTATTGGAGGGAATTGTACTCAAATAATAATCGATGAGATAAAAACAACAGATTTATACGCATTCGATGCTATTTTGTCAGTAGCACCCTATTATAATAAACCAACACAAGAAGGCTTTTATCAGCATTTTAAAGCTATTGCCGAAGTGTGCCCTAAACCAATTATATTATATAATGTGCCGGGGAGAACAGCAAAAAACATAGCTCCAGAAACTATATTTAGATTAGCATCTGATTTTAGTAATATTATTGGGGTTAAAGAAGCAGGAAATAATGTGCATCAATATTTAAAATTGATAAAAAATAAGCCAGAAAATTTTTTAATTATTTCTGGTGATGATGATTTAGTACTTGGGGTTGTATTGGCAGGTGGAGCAGGAGTTATTTCTGTTATTGGTCAGGCACTTCCAAAAGAATTTTCTAAAATGATTCAATTTGGATTAGAAGGCAAAGCCAAACAGGCGTACAAGATTCATTATAAATTGATGGACGGTATAGATTTAATTTTTAAAGAGAATAATCCAGCAGGTATTAAAGCTCTACTTAAAAAAAGAAGTCTATGCGAATTATATGTAAGATTGCCATTGGTTGAGGCAAGTACTGAGTTACAAGCTAAGATAAATGCTTTTATTGAAAATTATTGATTTGTACCCTTTTTTATTAAAAGGGTGGCTTATTGTGCATATTAACAAATTTTTAGAGTTTTTTTTACTTGCTAGTTTTTAAAAGTAAACTATTTTTGTGTCATTATTAATTTTAAGTATTTATTTAATAATTAATTGGTGTATTTAGTTTTAAATAAGTATTTTTGCAAAATGCAGAAAATGAAGAGACTTAGTGTATTTGTTGTATTGGCTGTTTTATTTTCCTCTTGTAGTGAATACCAAAAGGTATTGAACAAAGGTAATGTAGAAGATCAATACAAAATGGCTACTAAATATTTTGAGGAAGGAGAATATAATAAATCAGTTAATTTATTTGAAAAAGTAATTCCGAAGTATAGAAGAAAACCACAAATGGAACGTATCCAGTTTATGGTTGCTCAAGCGAATTATAATACTAAAAGTTACGATTTAGCTTCGTATCATTTTAATAAATTTATAGGTAATTATCCCTCAAGTTCTAAAGTTGAAGAAGCTTCTTATTTATTAGCACATAGTTATTATTTGTCTTCTCCTAAATCAAGTAGAGATCAGGCAAATACGCATAAAGCATTGACTGAACTTCAAAATTTTATTGATAAGTTCCCGCAATCAGATAGAATAAAAGAGGCAAATAAATATCATGATGAACTCACCAATAGGTTAGAAAAAAAATCACTTGATATTGCCAAACAATATTACATTACAGAAAAATATCAAGCTGCAATTATGGCCTTTGATATTTTTATTGAAGATAACTTTGGTACTGATTATAAAGAAGAAGCATTAGCTTATAAATTCCTAGCTTCCTATGAGTTAGGTATGAAAAGTATTCTTTCTAAAAAAGAGCAAAGAATTAATAATGCTATTGTAGCCTATAATAGATTTAAAAAAAGTTTTCCTAAATCTGATAGATTAAATAAACTATCTTCTAAATTTGAAGAATTAAATAAAGAGTTAAAAATAACAAAAGAAATTTACGCTAAATATACGAATAATGGATTATAAAAATTCTGAAGCATCGTTAACAACGATTACTTACGACAAAACTAAAATTGAAGCACCTACTCAAAATATATATGAGTCTATTTCAATTATGGCAAAAAGAGCGAATCAAATTAGTGAAGACATTAAGAAAGAACTCATTGATAAATTAGAAGAATTCGCTACACATAATGATAGCTTAGAAGAAGTTTTTGAAAATAAAGAACAAATTGAAGTTTCTCGGTTTTATGAAAAATTACCAAAGCCTACAGCTATTGCTGTTGAAGAATGGCTGAATGGTGCTATTTACCATAGAAACCCTGAAGAAGAAACAGATACTAATAAATAATGTCAGTTTTAAGCGGTAAAAATATTCTTCTGGGGGTAACCGCAGGGATTGCGGCTTATAAAACAGCATTTATAGTTAGACTTTTTATTAAAGCAGGAGCACATGTTAAAGTTGTCATGACTCCTGCTTCTAAAGATTTTGTAACTCCCTTAACATTATCTACACTCTCTAAAAACCCCGTTCATTCAACCTTTTACACTAAAGAAGATGAAAATGAATTGTGGAATAATCATGTTGATTTAGCCTTGTGGGCAGATTATTTTGTTATTGCTCCTGCAACAGCTAACACCTTATCTAAAATGGCTAATGGTACTTGTGACAACTTACTATTAGCAACATATTTATCTGCAAAATGTAAAGTCTTTTTTGCTCCTGCAATGGATTTAGATATGTACCTACATAAAACAACTGTAGAGAATTTAAAAAAGTTGGCATCCTATGGAAACAGTATGATTCCTGCTGAAAGTGGAGAATTAGCAAGTGGTTTGCATGGCGAAGGTAGAATGGCCGATCCAGAAAATATACTCTTGTTTATTGAAAAAGAAATTTTATCAGGCTTACCTTTAAAAGGAAAGAAAGTCTTAATTACTGCTGGTCCAACACATGAAGCTATTGATCCTGTTCGATTTATTGGAAATCATTCCTCAGGTAAAATGGGCTTTGAATTAGCAAAAGAAGCTGCAAATTTAGGTGCAAATGTTACTTTAGTTAGTGGTCCATCCAATGAAAATATAAATCATGCGTTTATACAAAGAGTAGATGTTATTAGTGCAGAACAAATGTATAAAGCTGTTCATCAATATTATAAAAATTGTGACATTGCTATTTTATCAGCTGCTGTAGCAGATTTTAAGCCGTCTAGTGTTGCATCAAATAAAATTAAGAAAAAAGGAGTAGGGTTAACAATAGAGCTTACACAAACTAAAGATATTTTGGCTTCTTTAGGTAGAGAGAAAAAACATCAATTTTTAGTAGGTTTTGCTTTAGAAACTACAAATGAATTAGAGAATGCAAAAGGGAAGTTACATCGTAAAAATTTAGATTTAATTGTTTTAAATTCTCTGAATGATAAAGGTGCTGGATTTAAAAAAGCGACAAATAAAGTAACTATTATAGATGCAGAAGAAAATTGTACTGAATTTGAAATGAAGTCAAAGACTGACGTAGCTAAAGATATTTTTACTGAAATACTTAAAAGACACCATGTATAAAATCTTATATATACTTATTTTTTGTAATGTTCTTCAAATGAAAGGGCAGGAGTTAAACGGTTTAGTTATTATTAATGCTGAGCAGATTCAAAATGTTAATTCACAAGTGATTGATAATTTACAGAACTCTATTTCTGAATATATTAATAATACAAAATGGACAAATAAGAAATATAAATCACATGAAAGGATAAACTGTGCTATTACTTTAAACCTTACAGAACAGCCTTCTTCAAATGAGTTTAAAGGAAATATTCATATTATAGCCTCTAGACCTGTGTACAACTCAACTTATCAAAGCCCTATTTTTAATTATAAAGACAATAGTTTGTCTTTTTCTTTTAATGAATTCGATAAATTGATTTATAATGAAAATAGTTTTGAATCTAATTTAGTATCAGTACTTACTTTTTATGTTTATACTATTTTAGGAATTGATGGAGACACTTTTGCTCTTAATGGCGGAGATATTTATCATAAAAAAGCAGAACAAGTTGTGAATTTAGCTCAGCAAGGAGGTTTTTCTGGTTGGAATAGGATAGATGGAAACAATACAAGGTATCAATTAAATGAAAACCTGCTTTCGCAAACATATCAAGATTTTAGAGCAGTTATGTATGAGTATCATTTAAATGGTTTGGATTTGATGAGTAATGATAGAAAAGAAGCGAAAAATAATATTTCAGAAGCTATTATTAAATTAAAAAACATATATAACGTAAGGCCTAATGCATTTTTGTTACGAGTGTTTATGGATACAAAATCAGATGAAATTTTAGATATTTTTTCTGATGGTCCAAGAATTAATGCAATGAAGCTTAAAGAAACACTACTTAAAATTTACCCAATTTATAATGAAAAGTGGGAAGAAATAAAAACCTAATTAAAATATTTTTTTAGAAAAAAACACTTAAGTTTGAAGAGTGAACTATTTTTTATTCACTTAATTAAATTCAATAGATGTTAGCATCACTTTCCATAAAAAATTATGCTCTTATAGATCATTTAGAAATTAACTTTCAAAAAGGGTTTTCAATAATTACTGGTGAAACAGGAGCTGGAAAATCTATCCTTTTAGGAGCTTTGTCTTTAATTTTAGGGAAAAGAGCAGATTTATCTGCCTTAAAAAATAAAGAGAAGAAGTGTATTATTGAAGGTGAGTTTTTAATAGATAATTACAATTTAAAATCCTTTTTTGAAACTAACGATATTGATTTTGAAAAGAATACAATTATTAGACGTGAAATAATGCCAAGTGGTAAATCACGAGCATTTATTAATGATACACCAATTACACTCTCTGTTTTATCTACTTTAAGTGAAAAATTAATAGATGTACATTCACAACATCAAACATTACAATTGGCAGATGTAGGTTTTCAATTTTTAATTATTGATGCTTTAGCGAAAAATGCTAAAATTTTAAATTCTTATAACGAATTATTAAAAACGTATAAAAGTTTAAAGGTTGAATTACAAGAAATTTTGACTCAGCAGGCTGAGGCCAAAAACCAATATGATTATAATTCTTTTTTATTAAATGAGTTGCTAGAAGCTGACTTTAAATCAGATGAACAACAGTTTTTAGAAAATACCTTAGAAGAGCTGAATCATATAGAAGATATAAAGTTAAGTTTATCTGAAGCAAATCAATTATCTAATAAAGAAGGGGTTGGGCTTTTAGAAACACTAAGAAGCTACACCGCTATACTCAAAAAGTTAAGTGGTTTTAGTAAAACATATAGTGAATTATTTGATAGAGTTTCAAGTTTGAAAATTGATTTTGAAGACATAGCTAATGAACTTGAGAAAGTTGGAAACGAGTCTTCTGAGTATTTTCCTCAAGAAATAGAATATTATAATGACAGATTACAATTGCTATATACATTGCAAAGTAAGCATCAAGTAAATACAATTAATGAACTAATTGAAAAACAAGAATTTTTAGCTGAAACAGTAAAAACTGTTGATAATGCTGAAGAACTAATTAAAGCAAAAAAAGGTGAAATTTCTGGTATAGAAAGTCAATTAAATATATTTGCTGATGCTATCCATACTAATAGAGAAAAATCAATCCCTAAGTTAATCTTGCAATTGGAAAATCTTTTGAAAGATTTAGAAATGCATAATACTACTTTTAAAATAAACTTATTGAAGAAAAAAGAGTTTTTCTCTAATGGCAAAAATGAATTAGAATTCTTAATTTCTACTAATAAAAGTAGTAATTACAAGAGTTTAAAGAAGGTAGCATCTGGTGGAGAAATGTCAAGAATTATGTTGGCTGTAAAATCAATACTATGTAATTATTCTAATTTACCTACTGTTATTTTTGATGAAATTGATACAGGAGTATCAGGAGAAGTCTCTAATCGTATTGCTACAGTAATGATGAATATGAGTAAAAAAATGCAAGTTATTGCGATTACACATTTACCGCAGATAGCTGCAAAGGGAGAGCATCATTTTAAAGTTTTTAAGACAGAAAAAAATAATGAAACGATAACTAATGTTAAATTACTTAATCTTTCAGAAAGAATACAAGAGTTGGCTGAGATATTAAGTGGAAAAAATACAACAAAATCAGCTATTACACATGCAAAAAAATTGCTGGAAATATAAAGTAAAGTTTCTTTTTCAACTACTGAAATTGTGTGTGGATATATTAAAGTGAGATAGGTTGTGTTTTTTGTGATTTTTATTAAAATTAAACGCTAATAATCCGTCTGACAATCAGTGTGTTATAAAAAAAATTAATAAAAAACACCTTTTGTGTAATTTTTTATGTTTATTAGCGTTTAATTTTAATAAAACCCGCTAATCAAATAAATTATGAAAAGAAAAGGTACACTTGGATTATTAATTTTGTTTTTCAGCCTTTTTACAGGATTGGTAAAAGCAGATCCTATAGAATTAAAAACTCCAAAAGAGTTTTTTGCCCCACCAACTAATGATGAATGTGCAAATGCAACTACATTGGTTGTAAATGCAGATTATTTATGTAGCACAGTAACATCTGGTACACTTGTAGATGCTACAGCCTCTACAGTTGCTGCGAACATGAATAGTTGCCCTGATACTGGTATAAAAGCAAACGATGATGTTTGGTTTAAATTTGTAGCAACAGCTACATCACATAGAATAGAATTAAGAAATATAGCTGGTAGTATAACCGATTTATATATGATAGCTTATGATTCTGGAGCATCTATTGATTGTACTACTATGACTCCAATTAGTTGTAGTGATTCTGAAATAAATAATTTAACGGGTTTAACTATTGGCAATAATTATGTTGTTAGAGTATATAGTAATTCTACCGCTACAGGAGCTACAACAACTTTTGATGTGTGTGTAGGGTCAATGCCAGGAGCACCTTCTAATGATGACTGTGCAAATGCAATAGTTATAGCGGATATGCACTATACTGCAAATTATGATGCAACATCTGCTACAAATAATTCAGGTTTTATTACACCAACTGATTGTGTTGGAATGAATGATGGAGTTTGGTTTAAGGTTATTGGTGTAGATGATGGAGGTCTTATCAATATTACTGCTACACCAACCTCATGGGATTTAGGTGTTGCTGTTTATACGGGTTCTTGTGGTACTTTTACTTGTGTAGAAAGCGTTAATGCAGGTGCATTAAATGTTGTTGAAGGTTTAAGCTTTTCTACAACCAAAGATGTTGAGTATTATGTTAATATTGCTTATCCTAGTGGTACAAATGATCAGCCAGAAGGTTCTTTCAATTTAATAATTGATCAAACATTATCTATAAATAAAATACGTGCCAAAGGATTTAATTATTATCCTAATCCAGTTAAAAATGTTCTAAAGATGAGTGCCAATGAGCCAATCAATCAGATTATACTATACTCTATTTTAGGAAAAGAGATTAAAAGAATTCAACAAAATGATGTACAAGCAGAATTGAACCTTCATGGATTGCCAACGGGTACATATTTTGTAAAAGCTGTAATAGGTAATACTAGCGGAGCATTTAAGATTCTAAAGAAATAATATAAATATATTTTATATATAAAAAGGTTCTCAAATATGAGAACCTTTTTTTGTTTACAACCTATATTCTATGATTCAAAAAAGTATTACTTATATTTGAGTCTTAAAACCTTTATGAATTTGGATTTAAAATTTTCTATAATTATTCCGGTGTATAATCGTCCCTCTGAAATTGAAGAATTATTAGAAAGTCTTACGCAACAAAATTTTAAGGATGAATTTCAGATACTAATTGTTGAAGATGGTTCTGAAGTATCATCAGAAGTCGTTGTCAATGCTTAT
>JAMONB010000021.1 GCA_027066745.1 Flavobacteriaceae bacterium | reverse complement strand
CTGTTCTAAAATCATTGCTTTTGTAAATATCACCACCATAATTTACGCCATAGGCATCAAAACCTTTGCGGCCATAGTTTATTTTAGCACTACCAAACCACCTGTCTTTTTTATAGCGAGCAATACCCACAAATTCCCAAAAATTACTACCCCAAAGATGGCTTAGAGGTTGATTGTAATGCCCATAGTTTAAAGTTGGTGTTTCATGTGAATAGGTGTAGGGTCTAGCCATATTGAACTCACCTTGTAAGTAGAAATTGTCAATATTGAAGGCGTTGTAATACTTTGCACCAAGTTGTAAGGAAAATTTATTAGCCCAATAACCAGTGCCATCAAAGAATTTGCCCACAGTTAACTCGTCTAACACAAATTGAGTATACGTAGAAAAATTCTTAGAGAGTTTATATTTTGTACCCAAACCAATGATGGCGTTTCCACCGCCAGATCCTCTTGAAAATTCAACAGCTCTATAAAATATTATCGGATTGAAATAATTAATATCAAAGCCATTGTTATTATCTTTTTTTGTAATTGTGGCTTCAAATAAGCTCACATTAAACTTTTTGTTAACATTCCAACTTAAATGATGTAATGCGACAAATTTTCTAGCACTTAATCCGTTAAGATTAACTTCAGGTCTGACATCTTCTAGCCACATCCATAAATTAGTGTATTTAATTTTCCAAAAATTTGTGCTTATTTTTAAATGAGGATAAGAAGTGGCAACATCAGATAGCATCATAGAACGATACCCATCACCAATAAAATTTTTACCATGTCCAAATTGAAAATTAAAAAATTTACTTGGCGTATAAGACAAGTAGGCTTCTGCAACAGGATAATCAAAACCATTGGTTTTAAAATCTTTAGCTTTACCTCTTCCTGGTACTAAACCAAAAGAACTTGCACCTGAAGGGCGATGAGCTCTAGCAAAATCATTCACATATTCAGCAAAACGACCTTGACTTTCATAAATAGAGGCGGAAAAATTAAAATTACTACCTAAACCTCCTTGAATTTGAATGGCTCTAGTGTTATTATAGGTATATTCTATGTCAGAATTATCTTTACCGATTTGTAAATCAAAAACAGGATTGACAGTAAACCAATAATCATCTTTTTGAACCTTAAAAAAGTGTTCATTCCACAGTTTTTTTCCATATTTAGAGGTTTTGTTTTTAAATAAAGGAAGTTTTTGTGCGTCTAAATCTACATGTTTTGAAGCTTCACTAAATAGAAAAGGTTTAAAGCCAGTATGTGTGTTTTCATTTTGATCAAAATAAAAACTTAGATCGTCATAGGTACGATGGGTAAATGGAATGTTTAACTCACTATGATGCTCAGGAAAATGGCTGCTAACTACAGCCTTACTGATGTCTTTTTTTGTTGTTTTCAATGTAGTAGGAGGCGAAATAGGAGTGTTTACACTAATAACATTTTCATCGGTATTTTGTTTTTGAACTGTTTGTGGGATTTCTTGAGAGCCTATAGGGATGTGAATAGGTAAGCCAAATCTCATTTCTATAGGTCTACCATTATAAGTTGCTGGTTTTGCTTTGGGTAATTGAGCAAAAATTTTTCTTGCTTCTGTTTCTAATTCTTTATATTTAGAACGTATATATAGAATTTCAAAAGTGCCCGTTTTGGTAACTACAAAAACAACATGTATTGTTCCTTTATAGTTATCATTTATTACCTTTTGAGGAGTTTTGAAACTCTCTAAAACATCTTTGGTGAGGTTCTCATTAAAACAAGAAGCTAAAGTGGTTTTGTTTGAAGCATCACAATCTTTATAAATAGGATAAATGTCTTCTTGAGCAAAGGTAAGACTTGAGAAAAAAATAAAAAAGGCAACAATTATTTGTTTGTTCATTCGAAGAATGTTTTGCATTAATTTTGGCAAAGGTATTAATTTTGAAACTTAAGCTGTTTTAGTAACTGTATTATTTTTTAATTGATATTTTTCTTTACTTTCAGGGCAAATAGCAACTCCATTTTTATCAAAATGTAAGCGATGACCATATTCACTTACCCAACCTATTTGTTTTGATGGGTTGCCTACAACTAAAGCAAAATTCGGAATTTCTTTGGTAACCACACTACCTGCACCAATGAGTGCATACTCTCCAATACTATTACCACAAACAATAGTTGCATTAGCACCAATACTAGCACCTTTTTTGACTATAGTTTCTTTGTATTCGTCACGCCTAGTGATAGCACTTCTAGGATTAATAACATTTGTAAAAACCATTGACGGTCCTAGAAAAACATCATCTTCACAGATTACTCCTGTATAGATAGATACATTGTTTTGTACTTTTACATTCTTGCCTAAAACAACATCTGGAGATACGACTACATTTTGTCCGAAACTACATTTTTCTCCAATGATACAGTTAGCCATAATATGGCTAAAATGCCAAATTTTTGTACCTTTTCCAATACTACAATTGTCGTCTACAACAGCAGTTTCATGTGCGAAATAATCTGATTTACTCATTTGTTTAATAATTATTTTTGGTTTCACCGCCCTCTGCAATAATTTTGGCTGATGAAGTACCTATTCTTGTGACACCTAGATTGATCATTTTTTCAGCATCTTGATAGTTTTTTACACCGCCAGCAGCTTTAACCTGTAAAGGCTTTGCATTATCAAAGATGAGTTGCATAGCCTCAAATGTTGCTCCGTTAGGTTTGTTGTCTTTTGTTTTGTAAAATCCGGTTGAAGATTTTACAAATACTTTATCAGCATTCTCTTCACCAAAATTGGTGAGTACTACTTCTTTTATGATTTGTGTAATGGCAATAATTTCATCATTACTTAAAGCAGCAATTTCAATAATCCATTTTATAGTTTTTTTATGGTCTAAAGCTAATTTTGTTCCTTTAAAAATTTCACTTTTTATAAGGTTAATTTTACCTTCTAAAAAGGAAGGGTAATTAATGACAAAATCAAGCTCATCAGCACCATCATCAATTGCTTTTTGAGCTTCTTTTAGTTTTTCTTCAATACTGTTTGTACCTTCATGAAACCCGATAACTGTACCTATAAGTACATTGCTATTTTCTTTAACAATAATTTCTTTTGCTAAAGAAACGTAGTTAGGTCTAATCATGACCAAAATAAAATTTTTAGCAATAGCCTCTGTTATAAGCGAAATTACATTTTGTTTTGTTTCTTTTTCAGAAAGATTTGCTTGAGTAGATGTTTTTAGATAAGTAGAATCTAAATATTGATTGATATTCACGTGTAATAAAATTTATTCGTGCAAAAATAGTGATTTTATAATAAAATAAATCCCACTTAGAAGTAGGATTTATGTTTTCTTGATTTATTAATAGACTTCAAATGTAATTGGTAGTGTGTATTTTACAGCAACAGGTTTAGTGCGTTGTTTGCCAGGAACCATTTCAGGTAGCTTTTGTATGATTTTTAAAGTCTCTTTTTCTAACCTTTTATGAGGTGCCTTAATTTTTATATCAGTGACTAATCCCTTTTTATCAATTGTAAATAAAGCGAAGATGCGTTGCTTACCAGTTAAGTTTAGTTCTTCAGCAATACTAGTGTCAAACTTTCTACTTACAAACTTAGACATCTGTTTTGTGAAACATTTTTTAGAAGCTTGTCCTTTTAAACCTTCACAACCAGGGAATATAGGGGCTTCCTCTAACCT
>JAMONB010000020.1 GCA_027066745.1 Flavobacteriaceae bacterium | reverse complement strand
CGATACTATTTATAGGTTTTAACTTTTTATCGCAAACTTCAACAAAAGAGCCATTTTTATCAAAATCAAGTATATACTTTATACTGTTATTCTCTTTTGCTCTTGTTAAAAAACTATTTTGTTGTTTAAAAATCTCTAACATTATTCCCTCTAATCGTCTTTTTATTCAACTCTTCACTTTTTATTGTCATTTTGTATGGCTTTATGCATTGGCTATTCCAAATACTTCTTTAAAATCACCTCTTTTTGTTTCGGTATTAACTCAATTTGTTTTTCTAATGTGTTAATTTTTGCTTCTATCTTTTTGATTTCTGAAACTATTTCTTCTTGTTCTACCATTGTTAATAATGGAATTTTAAATTCTTCTAATTGTAATTTTGTAATTGCCTCTCTCGAAGTGCCGCCATCACCAATCTGCAATAACTTATTTTTGTACTCCTCACTTACCAAAATCATTTGCACATATTTAGGGAGTGCTTTATCATTGGTTCTAATTATTGAAACATGCTGATTTACTCTTGCGGGTAAATATTTATCTTCCACGATGCAACATCTTGCTATAGAAGCACCAGTAATGTTAAATAGAATGTCATTTTTCTGTACAGTTACATTATCCAATTTTTTAGCTTGTTCTTTATTAATGAAAGCAAGTCCTTTTTCTACAAAACCATAATCATAAATATTCTGACTTCTTATTAAACTGATACCACTTTCTTGATAAGAACCTTTACCTCCTTTTGGAGTTGCTCCACTTCCTATTTTGACTGTAACTTCTTCTAATTTAATTAAATTGCCTTTTGAATTGTTAATTATTTTTTCAATATCTTTTCTTAGTTGTTTAGCCCCATTAACAACCTTTTGCTCCTGTTTTTCTAACTTTTTAATTTCAGCAACTATTTTCTTTTGAATGTCTTTAGGCGGGAAAGGGATTTTAACTTTAGACAAATCATCAGCATAAACGTGTGGTTGAGCTTGACCTCTTTGTAACTGGTGAATTTCTTTTTGTATTGATTTCAAGAAATGAAAAATTAAATCAGTAGGTATATTTTTTTCATCTTTTGATTTTATTGTGTTGCAATCTGAAGCAAAAATAGGAGTATCAAAATAATTAATGAATCCTGCATATGCACCTGAAGCACTAACTGTAATAATGTTTCCATCTCTGTTAGATTCATTATGATAATAAGCTGGATTTTGTCCCCCTGCAATTACAGGGATATTTCCTTTTACAGTTTTTGATTCAGTGATAGTTTTACCTTTTTGAATATGAGCAATATCACTTAATAATTCTAATTTTGGAGTTTTCCAAACATTTTCAAATTTTACTTTCTTTTTAGCCGAGAGTGAAATGTTTTTTTCAAAATCTACTCGGTCAAAAGTGAGCATATCTACCAAGTTTTGATAACTTACATTTTGCTTCAAGTTTTCAGGTAAATCTAAATCAAATTCACCATTAAAAGCTTTATAAATATATGTACTTACTCTTTCAGGATTGGTAAAGCTATTAGCATCATAAAGTTGGGTGCATGCATCTATGCTTTTGCTTCTTTGTATTGGATGAATTCCCTCACTTCCTCTACGGTTACTAAACTCATACCCTAAAAAGCGTTTTTCTTCATTTTTACTTCCCGTTTTTATCAGTACCAATTTTTGAGGGTAAGCAATAATGAAATACAATAATTTATCTTGTTCTAAAGCTAAAATTGAATTCCAAAGTTCTTGCTCATTTTTAGTTTTTAGTTTCTTTTTGTACTCTTGATAAATTTCTGAATCCTCAACTTTTTTGTTAGGCATTTTTTGAAGTAATGTTTTATAGTCTTCAAATGTTAAACCTTCCCAAACATGAGTAACATATTTTGAGATAGGGGTTTCAATTGTGTTTATAGTTACATCTTGTAAGTTGACAAATACCTTTTTTATTGCTTCTTTTATGTTAATTGCATCTGCATTATTTCTACGCCTTAAAAATAAAGTAACAGTATTTGTTCCTGTAGCCATGAATGTATTGGAACCCATTTCGGTTATTGCCAAAATATCGAAGTATTTTAAAATGATTTCTCTTGCTTTGGTATAGATGCCCGTATTACTCAAAATACTACTTGGCAATATAATTCCTGCAACTCCGCCATCTTTTAACAGTTGTTTGGTTCTTTCAATAAACAAACATTCTATTTCAGAGCTTTGGTCGGTTAGTTTATCGTATAAATCAAAACCAATTTTGGATTTTTTCTCATTCATTAACCCTTTAAAAGCAGAAACAGAATAAGGTGGATTTGAAATAATAATATCAAATTGTTTGTTGTCTTGTGGATAGGTTTTATCTGTTTCTTTTAAGAGGTCTTTAAATTCCGTAGAGGTAGAAAAATCTCCTAAACCATCCCCATGAATTATTTTAGCCAAACCGTCACCGTGTAAATAACAACTTACTTTTGCTGTTTTTACTAAACGGTAATCTTTTTCGATTCCATAAATATAATCTTCTGCCCAATCAAATTGAACTCTCTGGAAACCATCTATTTGCTTTCTTGTTTCAGGCTTATAGTTTTTTAACTCTAGTGTATCAATGTACTTCTGAACCTCTTCCATTGATTCGGTGATAAAATGTCCACTTCCTGCTGCATAATCGATTATTGTTGGAAGTAAATCTTTTTTATTTCCTTTTGCTAATTTCTGTTTTGTTATTTCTTGTAACGGTAAACTTTTTATGATAAATCTAGCTATAGGAACAGGTGTAAAAAATTGCCCAGATTCCTGTTTTAATCCTGTTGTTAAAAGTAGTTCAAAAAAATCACTTAAAAATTGTTGGCGATAATTGTATCGAATTCTAAATTTTTGAAGTAATTCAACTACTTCTTTTACAACTTTGGCATTTTCTTGAAAAGAAGCATCATCAAAAACCTCTTTTATAGCAAATTCATTATTTTTTTTAAGACGAATTTCGGTTAGAATATCTTTTATTCTAGTCCTATCTTCTTCGTCTATTTGAGCAAATTGTTTATCAAATTCATCATCACTAACATCTGTAACTTTTTTTTCTAAAAGCTCTTTCATCCCTCTTCTGTAAAGGTCTGTTAATCTTTTTTGAAAAGAAATATGATTATCTTCTCCTTCTATCCATTGAAAATGAAGCTGTTCATTTTTAGCCCTATTCTCATCAACAATTTTACATAGAAATAGAGTAAAAATTTTGTTAAAAGCATTTGGCTTATCCGAAACCACATTGTGTCTTAATATCTCTAAAAAACGATTGAAGATAAAGCTACTATCTTTGTTCTTTAGCTCTCTTAAATTTTCTTTTATAAGTGCCTTACTTTGAAATTCGTAAGCAGATGCCCAACTATCAAAAATTCCGTTGGATTTTGGTAATTTATTCCATCGTTCGAAGAAGTCTTTTACATTTGCTGTTTGTCGGTAATCCTCTTCAATTTTTACAATTTCATTTCTGTATTTGATCTCTTTTTCATCTAATTCAGAAGCATACAACATGATTACCTCTGCATTTTTATCTTGCTGAAAATAAGTAAAAAGTTGCCCTCCATTTTTTTCTAAATTTCTAAACTCTTTGTCAAATTCACTCCCCCAAGTTTTGCACTCCACCATTAGGTATGCATCCCCATTATCACGGGTAACCAATATATCTAATCTGCCACTGGTTCCATGTCCCGTTTTCCAAGTTTTTTCTAATGTAATGTTTTGAGGCGGATAACCTTTTTCAAGTAATCTATCTACGCACTCTAAAACAACCCAGTTTTCAGCTTGTGTAAAATTTTGAGTGCTTTTACTCTGTACTTTTATTTTTTCTCCAAAAAAGAAGTTTTTTTTATCAAAATTTATTTCAATAATATAGTTATTGTGTTTAGAATATTTTTTTAAAAACATGCCAATTGTATTTTCTTTAGCTATAAATCCTAATTTTTGTATGAGATTTTTGACTTTCATATGTTCACTCATTTTGTATCTCCACTTATTTAGGGCATATTTTTCAGATATTTGATTTATAAGTAACTATTTATTAACCAAACATTTTATACAAAACTACTTGAAAATCAACATATAGCCAGCAGTTAATATATATATTTAAATTTCAAATTGAAATATTATTACAAAAGATTAGTTTTACGGCTTGACTCATAACTTAATAAGCACTATACATCCCTAATCGCCTCTTTATCCAGTTCTCCACTTTTCAACTTTTCAAGATACAAATCAAGTTCTCTTTTCACATCTCCACTAAGTATATAAAGCCCCAAGATATTAGGTAGAGCCATCCCTAGCAACAACATAAAACTAAAATCAACCATGATAGAGGTATTAACAACAGATCCAATCACA
>JAMONB010000019.1 GCA_027066745.1 Flavobacteriaceae bacterium | reverse complement strand
GCAGTATCCTGAATTTTTTGATGCCAATTCACCAACACAGCGTGTGGGAGGAGAAATCACTAAAAATTTTGAAACCGTTACTCATAAAAACAGAATGTATTCTTTAGATAATAGTTATTCTAAAGATGACTTATTAGATTGGGAAAAACGAATTCATAAAATGTTGGATGTTGAACAGTTAGAATATACCTGTGAGTTAAAATATGACGGAGCTTCAATCAATTTAACTTATGAAAAGGGTAAATTAAAGAAAGCGGTAACTCGTGGGGACGGCTTTCAAGGTGATGATGTTACAGCAAATATAAAAACCATTCGATCTATTCCATTGCAATTAAAAAATTCCATTTTAGACAGTTTTGAAATCAGAGGTGAAATTATTTTACCATTAGACGGATTTCATAAAATGAATGCTGAGCGGATAGAATCTGGAGAAGACCCTTATAAAAACCCTAGAAATACAGCTAGTGGAAGTTTGAAATTACAAGACAGTGCCGAAGTTGCAAGAAGACCATTAGACTGTTTGTTATATCACGTGGTGGCTGATAGAATTCCGTTTGCAACACATGCAGAAGCGTTGATGAACGCCACAAAATCAGGATTCAAAATTCCAGAAACGCTAAAAGTAGTGCGTTCTATTGATGCTGTTTTTGAGTTCATTGAACATTGGGATACTGAACGATATAATTTACCTTATGAAACTGATGGAGTGGTCATAAAAGTCAATTCATTGTCTTATCAAGAGGAGTTGGGTTATACGTCAAAAGCACCACGTTGGGCAATAGCGTATAAGTTTAAAGCTGAGCAAAAAAGTACGATGTTGGTATCTATTTCTTATCAAGTAGGACGTACAGGAGCCATCACGCCTGTTGCCAATTTAGAGCCGGTGGAGTTGGCTGGTACTATTGTAAAGCGGGCATCATTACACAATGCAGATCAAATAGAAAAATTAGATATTAGAGTAAATGATACTGTTTTTGTTGAAAAAGGAGGTGAGATTATTCCAAAAGTAATAGGAGTTGATTTGACTAAAAGACCTCAAAATTCTCTTCCTACAGCGTATATTAGTAATTGCCCAGACTGTGGAACAGTATTGGTGAGACAAGAAGGAGACGCTAAACATTATTGCCCAAATGAGTATGGTTGTCTGACTCAAATTTCAGGTAGAATTCAGCATTACATTAGTAGGAAAGCACTAGATATTGATGGTTTGGGAGCAGAAACAGTATCCTTATTATGTAAAGAGAATCTAATAAGCAATTATGCTGATTTATACGATTTAAGAGTAGAACAAATTATTCCGCTAGAGCGGATGGCAGAAAAATCTGCTGAGAATATGATTAAAGGTATAGAACAATCTAAGCAGATTCCTTTTGAAAAAGTATTATTTGGGTTAGGAATCCGATTTGTTGGTGAAACCGTTGCAAAAAAATTAGCCAAGCATTTTAAGAGTATTGGTAATTTGATGCAAGCTAATTTTGAAGAATTAATAGCTGTTGATGAAATTGGAGATAGAATAGCACAAAGTATTGTTGATTTTTCGAATAATTTGATGAACATTCAACTGATTGATAGATTGAAAAGTTATGGAGTGCAGTTACAGCTATCCGCTAAAGCATTAGAAAATCAAACAGAGATTTTGCAAGGTAAAATATTTGTGGTTTCGGGCGTGTTTACAAAAATGACGAGAAATGAACTTAAAAAATCTATTGAAGATAACGGAGGCAAGGTGTCGAGTTCTATTTCTAAAAAAACCACTTATATTATAGCTGGTGATAATATGGGGCCGAGCAAAAAAATAAAAGCAGAAACATTACAGATTCCTATCATTTCTGAAGATGATTATTTAGATTTTTTAAACTAAATAATAAATTCGCAACTAGTTTATAGCCAATTTAAATTCGTAAATTGACAGTAATTTATTTATAGAATTTCTACCTCTATGAAGAATATTTTAAAAAAAGAATACATATTATTTTTTATACTAGGTCTGTTAATTTTAGGCTTTGTGTTTTTGAAATTTACTGATTATAATTCAGGGATAACAGGTAAAAGTAAAGGCTATTCTAGTATAAATACTAAAAATGAATCTTGCATCAATTGCCACACACAAACTACAGGATATTCTGAATATCACAATCCGAATAAGATAGGCTGTACAAGCTGTCATTTAGGTAACCCGACGGCAATAGTTAAAGAAGAATCTCATAAAGGTATGGTGCGTATTCCAGGTAATTTGTCAAATGCCGATAAAACCTGTGGTAAATGTCATGCTAGTGAATTGCATAAAATAAAACATTCGTTAATGACAACCAATAGTGGTTTGGTAGCAGTAGATAAATTTGTTTTTGGAGAGGCTGATTCACCAGATTATCATTACCATATTAAAGATCTTAAATTTACCGCTGCAGATAAACATTTGCGAGATTTATGTGCCAATTGCCATTTAGGAGCAGAAAAAAAAGAATATGGAGCAATCAATCAATTGAGTAGAGGAGGAGGTTGTAACGCTTGTCATTTAAATTATTCAGAAAAAGCCATAGCTGATTTAGAAAATTATATAGATTTCGGAGGTGAAGAATTGCCAAAAGCACATCCGTCTACCGATATTTTTGTAAAAGATGAACATTGCTTTGGGTGTCATAGTCGGTCGAGTAGAATTTCTACCAATTATATGGGCTGGCACGAAACCTTGCTTGAAAAAGAAGATTTGACAGGTGAAGAAAATTACAAGACTTTTGAAGATGGTCGTATTTATAGTTATCAAGGTGAAGATGTGCACCATGCAAAGGGTATGCTATGTATTGATTGTCATAGTTCGCATGAGGTTATGGGCGATGGAAAAGACTATTTACATGAAGAAAAAGCAGTTAGCTTACAATGTGCCGACTGTCATTTTAAAAACAAACCCAATACAGTTACTTATAATGACTTAGATACTGAATCATTGTTGGTTTTTTTGCATCGAAAGTATACCCATCAAGACAAAGAAATGTTGGCTGTAAAAAAAGATGGGCACCCTTTGGTAAATACTTATTTAGATGAAAATGGAGAAGCTCATTTGATAAGTAAAAATGACGGAAAAACCCATCTAATAAAAAAGCAAGGAGAAGTGTGTGCTAAGGATATGGCTCATAAAAATGTAAGCTGTGCTACTTGTCATACGCAATGGGCACCAAGATGTATAGGTTGTCATACCAGTTTTGATAAAAATGATAAAGAAGGCTATGATTTATTAGATAAAAAAGAAGTCATTGGACAGTGGATTGAACATGTCGCTGATTTTTCGGTAGATAAACCTGCTATGGGTGTACGCTTTGAAGATGGTAAACGCCTTATTGAGCCAGCAGTACCTGGAATGATTATGACGATAGACCATCAAAGTTTTAGTGAAGATAAAAAAAATAAAAATTCATTTCATCGATTGTATGCACCAAATGCACCACATACAATAACTAAGAAAACACGAGATTGTAAATCGTGCCATGCAAACCCTACAGCAATAGGTTATGGAAATGGAAAATTAGTATATGATACTTCAAAGGAATATGGGGTATGGATATTTACGCCAGCATTTGAATCAAACCCCAATGACAACTTACCAGAAGATGCTTGGATTCCTTTTTTGAAGAAACCAAAAGCCAAAGTGTTTTCTACACGAACAGATTTTAGACCTTTTGAACTAAAAGAACAAAAACGGATTTTATTGGTAGGTGCTTGTTTACAATGTCATAAAAAAGAGAGTAAAGTTATGAGGCAAACGCTACAATTAGGCTTAGACCCATTACTTTTAAAATTGAGTGAAAATTGTATTTTGCCAAAAAACTAATGAAAGATGTACTCGACAAAAATCACTGAAATAAGACTAGGTTTAACAATACTGTTTTGGATTGTTTCCTTACTTGAAATTGTAGGTGTGGTTCTACACAATACGCAACTTCAACTTGTTTTTAAACCAATGATAATGTTGTCGTTAATAGCGTTGTATTATTTTTCTATTGAGAAAGTGAATAAGTGGTATAGTATTGCTTTATTATTTTCCTTTTTTGGAGATGTGTTGTTGTTAGATAAAAACAATATGTTTTTATATGGAATAGCTGCTTTTTTAATAACACAATTGCTGTATATAAAAATAATAAATAGTCAGTTGCAAAAGTCAGATTTTAAGCAAAAAAGTAAAGCTTTTGTGCCTTTCATACTCTTTTTTATTCTTTTGTTAATAGTGGTCAAAGAGAATTTGGGCTCGTTTTTAGTTCCTGTAGTTGTCTATGGAATAGCGATTTCTTTTTTTGGTGCAATGGCCTTGCTAAACTACCTGATAAGAAAAACAAAAAGAACTCAATGGTTAC
>JAMONB010000018.1 GCA_027066745.1 Flavobacteriaceae bacterium | reverse complement strand
AAACAAAATCAACAATATAATCTGCAATAGGATGCTGTCTTCTAAATTTGTTAGTTAATTTTCTATTTCTTAATGCTTGCCATAGTTTATTTTCAGCTAGAGTTGGATTTTTTCGCATCTCTTTTGCTCTTTCTAATAGAACACCATAAATTTCTGAATCACTTGTTTTATAACGAGGTTCAGTCCCCCCTCCTTCGGAGGGGGTTAGGGGGAGGTCAGCTGGGGGGAGGATATTGAATTCTACTGTTGCCCCCACAGATCGTCCAATCCAATTGGTTTGCGAATCTTTAAGTGGTTGTGGCCAATCAATGGTGTTTAATCCGTCTAATAAACGTTGTGCGTAAGCGGTAACTCGCATAGACCATTGCTTCATTTTTTTACGAATTACAGGATGCCCACCACGCTCTGAAACACCATTTACAATTTCGTCGTTAGCAAGTACAGTTCCTAAGAAAGGACACCAATTTACTTCGGTTTCCGATAAATAAGTTAATCGGTATTTTAATAAAACTTCTTGTTGTTCTTTTTCCGAAAAAGCATTCCATTGTTCGGCGGTGAATACTTCGATGTCATCATCCGCGGAAGCGTTAATATTAACATTTCCTTTTGTATTAAAAATAGCAACTAACTCACTAATATCTTCGGCTTTATCACTGTCTTTATTATACCATGAGTTGTAAAGTTGAATAAAAATCCACTGTGTCCATTTGTAAAATTTAGGATCTGAAGTACGGACTTCTCTGCTCCAATCGAATGAAAAACCAATGCGATCTAATTGTTTTCTGTATCCTTCAATTTGGTTATTACCCTTATCTACTCCACCTTCAATATTAACTCTTGTAGTATCTGCGGGATGTTGCCCCGTTTGGATAGCATATTGCTCTGCTGGTAAACCAAAACTATCATAACCCATAGGATGCAATACGTTAAAACCTTTATGACGTTTGTAACGTGCATAAATATCACTGGCAATATACCCTAATGGATGCCCGACGTGCAAACCCGCTCCTGATGGGTAAGGAAACATATCTAACACATAATACTTAGGTTTTTCAGAGGTATTTGATGCTTGAAACGTTTGTTTTTCTGCCCAATATTTTTGCCATTTGGCTTCAATCTCATTAAAATGGTAACTCATTCAGTTAATTTTGGGTCGCAATTTACAGCTAATGAGGCAAAAAGAAAAGACTTTACTTTAATAAAAAGGTCTAGAGGTATTAAACAGAAATTTCTGCTTATTTCGATACAAGTGTAGGGTAATTAAACTCTTTTGACTATTACTCAGCGATTAAAATACAGCATGTAAAAGCTTAGCAGAATACAGAATCCAAGCCATAGAAGCAATTGCAGAAAAATTCATAGCATAGCCAAACAAGTTCATTTGGGTTAAACTATATGGTTTATCTTTAAAAAGAATAAAGATATCTATTAATAACCACAATGAAAATAGAGCTAAAAACCCTGACAACACATAATCTTCAAACCAAAATAACAAAATATAAACTTCAATACAAAGGAAGGCGAGCATTAAAAATTTAGTGTTTTTCCTACCAATTAGTGTCGCTGTTGTTTTTTTTCCTGCCTTTATATCTGGTTCTATATCCATAATTTCACCTGCAATATGAGATTGAAAAGCAAATAGCGATAAATACAAAATAGTTTGCCATGGTAGCATCTGTAAGTCGTTTAAAACAATACTAAAAAATGCGGTAAAAACATAACCAATTTGGATACCAATTTCAAAAGGAGGTCTTTCCTTAATTCTAAATGGTTTAAAATTATAGATAATGTTTATAGCGATCATAAATAGTAATAACAATAGCATTTTGTAGCCTGAAAGGATTGTAAACCCAATGATAAAGGGAAGAATAACACCTATGGTCTTTAAGGGTATGGAGGCGAGTTGTTTTTGAGTAGATTTAGCTCCGAACAAGTAATTCCCTTTTCTATTGTTTACCAGATCTGCTTTGTAGTCATTATAATCATTGAGTCCGTAAACTAAATAATTTAATGGAAAGGTAACAAAGACAAGGCCAATCCAGAAAATCGGGTTTTCCCAAAAATGAGATTCTATACTAAATGGCACGAGATAAATCCAAATAGTAGGAAACCATAATCCAGGTCTAGAAATTTTTAAATCGTGCAATCGTTCTTGTTTTAAACAGCAAATTTAAGTTTAAAGTCCTTATGCACAAGTAGAAGTTTTACATTTTATATCTTTACTGTATAAATTTACCATCCATGAAAAAATCATTCCTTTTTTTAATCCTTATTATAGCTTCGTGTACTGCTCAAGAAAAAGCAGACCTTATTATTACCAATGCCAATATCTATACGGTGAACAATAATTTTGCTAAAGCAGAAGCCTTTGCCATTAAAGATGGAAAATTTATTGCTGTGGGTTCTTCAGAAGAGATTCAAAAAAATTTTATTGCTCAGCAAACCATAGATGCTCAAGGCAAAACCATTGTACCAGGATTGATTGATGCCCATTGTCACTTTTACGGATTGGGTTTGCTACAGCAAAAAGTAGATGTTACAGGTACAAAAAGTTACGATGAAGTGCTAGATAGACTTGCTGCTTTTCAAAAAGAGAAAAGCCTAAAATATATTACAGGTAGAGGTTGGGATCAAAATGATTGGACAGTAAAAGAGTTTCCTACCAATGAAAAGTTAGATGTGCTATTTCCTAATACTCCTGTAGCCATCTCTAGAATTGACGGTCATGCCTTGCTTGTAAACTCAGTAGCATTAAAATTGGCAGGAATTGATAAGAACACCAAAGTATCAGGAGGCGAAATTATTAAAAAAGATGGAGTTCTAACAGGAGTGTTGATTGACAATGCAATGGATTTTGTGTTTAAAATCATTCCAAAACCTAGTAAAGAAGAAGCCATACAAGCACTTCAAGCTGCTGAAAAAATTTGTTTTGATTTAGGCTTAACAACAGTTGATGATGCAGGTTTAGATAGAGAAATTATAGAATTGGTAGACAGCTTACAACAAGTAGGAGAATTAAAAATCCGCATGTATGCGATGATTACTGCCGATAAAAAAAATCTAGACTATTATCTCAAAAAAGGAATTAGCAAAACAGACCGTTTAAATGTACGTGCATTCAAATTTTATGGAGATGGAGCATTGGGTTCTAGAGGTGCCGCACTACGTAAAGCCTATAGCGATAAAGCCAATCATTTTGGAGCATTAATTTTTGATGTAAATACCATAAGAGAAACAGCAAAACGTATTGCCAATTCAGAATTTCAGATGAATACTCATGCCATTGGAGATTCTGCCAATCATATCATGTTAACAACCTATAAGCAGGTCTTAAAAGATAAAAAAGATAGACGTTGGCGTATGGAACATGCACAAATATTAGCACCTGAAGATTTTGATGCTTTTACTGAAATTTTACCTTCTGTTCAGCCTACACACGCTACCTCAGACATGTATTGGGCTAAAGATAGAGTTGGTGTTGAAAGAATCAAAACGGGTTATGCCTATAAAAAGCTATTACAAAAATATGGTAAAGTGGCTTTAGGAACAGATTTTCCTATTGAAAAAGTAAATCCGATGTTGACTTTCTATGCTGCTGTTGCTAGAAAAGATTTAAATAACTTTCCTGATGGCGGTTTTCAATTTGAAAATGCATTATCACGTGAAGAAACCCTAAAAGGAATGACCATTTGGGCTGCCTATGCTAATTTTGAAGAAGCTGAAAAAGGTTCTATTGAAGTGGGTAAATCAGCCGACTTTATTCTACTAAATCAAAATATTATGGAAGTTGACATTCAAAAAGTTCCAAAAACAAAAGTATTGAACACTTATGTTGGAGGTGAAAAGGTAAAATAACAATTTCTTAAAACTGATTATCCACAAGGCCTTCTCTAGCCGAAATCGAGACAGAACCTAGAGAAATTCTTATCGATTAGCCTGAGTTAAATCCACAAAAAAAATCTAACATTGAATAAACAATGTTAGATTTTTCTAATTTCTATTATCAAGCAGGATTACCTTTTTGCAACAAAAATTTGTTCTCTCTTGAATTTAAGTGGAATATTTATTCTTGTATTGTCCCAACCTAAAATCATTTGTACTTGCTCATTATCATTATTAAATGAAATTGAAAATGTTTCGAGTTCTTCAGCCTTTTTAACAGGTATCGTAATCTTGGCGACATTAAATGTCGGGTTGTATTGAAAAGAACCCCAAACATCAGTTTGAGAATTCAATATAACGTCCCATTTATCCTTTCCAGGGATAGTCACCAATACATAAGTACCAGCTTTAACTTTGACATTACCAAATTGAACATCTTTATAAAATTTAACTTCTGTTGC
Organism: Flavobacteriaceae bacterium; assembly: GCA_027066745.1. Classification (GTDB taxonomy): domain Bacteria; phylum Bacteroidota; class Bacteroidia; order Flavobacteriales; family Flavobacteriaceae; genus Aureibaculum. Next base: position 7 of record JAMONB010000018.1, on the reverse strand, counting down.
TTCGTTG
>JAMONB010000017.1 GCA_027066745.1 Flavobacteriaceae bacterium | reverse complement strand
AATTACCTTATAATTTGCCAATTCTAAAAGCTCAGCAGTATTCTCTCTAAGAACAGTATCATCTTCAATAAATAAAACTTTTTTCATATTTTTTTCATAATTGGTAAGTTAATAGTAAATGTAGAACCAACATTCTCTTTACTTGTAAAACTGATAGAACCACCTAAATTCTCTAAATGTGACTTTACAATGTTTAGTCCAATACCAGTACCTTGGTTATTTAAAACATTTTCTGCTCTAAAATAACGATTAAATATGTGCTTTTGATCTTTTTTTGGTATTCCTATACCTTGATCAATAAATTTAAAGACTATTTGGTTGTCATTTTCAACTACTTTTAGTTCAATAGTTGTGTTTTCAGGTGAGTATTTTATGGCGTTGTGGATTAAGTTTGACAGCATCAACTCCAATATTTTTTCATCTTGATATAATGTAAACTCATCTATATTTTGTGGTATGTTTATTTGTTGACCACTCTTTAGTAGCATATTAGCATTATAAACTACTTCATTAATTACTTTACTCAGATTAAATGTAGTAAGCTTATAATTAACTTTATTAGATTCTAAACGTTCTATGGATAAGAAATCATTCAAAATATTATTCAAATAATGAACCTTACTTGTAATTGTTTTTAAATGCTTCTCTCTTTTATCTTGTTGTTCACTTAAGTTGTACTTTTCTAATAAAATAGTTGATGTTAAAATACCGCTTAGAGGTGTTTTAAATTCATGAGCTACCATTGATAAGAACTTAGTTTTGAGCTCATTTAATTCTTTTTCTTTTTGCAAGGCAACAGTAATTTTATTTTCTGCTTGAACTCTTTTTTTTATTTCGCCTTGAAAATTTAGATTTAAGTCTTTGAGTTGTTCAATAGTATAATTTAATTCAGCGGTTCTCTCTTTTATTCTTTTTTCCAATTGAGAGTTTAGCACTTCTATTTCTTGTTCATTTTTCTTGCGAATAGTAATATCAATAAGTATAGCCATTACATATGTTTTCCCAGAAATAGTAAATGGATTCAAACTAATTTCTAGAGGAAACTCTTTTCCATTTTTTTTTATACCATAAATATCTATTTCTTGCCCCATTTTTCTCTCATTTCTGTTTTTTAAAAAGGTAACAACATGGTTTTTATGATTGGCATGGTATTTAGATGGAATTAGAATAGTTAGGGGTTGATTGGTTAGTTCGCCCTTTTTATAGCCAAACATTTTTTTAACAGATGTATTCGTCGCTACAATTACCTGTTTTTTATCAACTACAATGATACCTTCAGAAATTGCTTCAAAAAGAATGGTAAAAATATGTTGCCCCTGTTCAAACATAAATGTGAATGCTATTAGCCAAAGTTCGTAAAAAAATATTAAAAACTGAATTTATCTCAAAAAAATAGCCTGTAAGATATGAATTACTGTTGATATTTATCAGTGTAAAAGTTAATGATGATGATTAATTTTGAGGAAGGTAATAACTTAGCTCAAGGATATGGTAATTATAGATTGTTATAAAGTGTTGGCTATTAGTAAAGCGGCAACAGAAAAAGATATGAAAAAAAGGCTGTCGAGAATTAGCTAGAAACTATTACGATTCAAGAAATTCAATATATCCATACAAGCCAAATTAAATCAGAAGATGCTAACATTTAAAAATTTTAATATTGCTGATTGGTTTTCGTTTTACAGAATTTTTGCGGCTCCATTTTTGTTGATTTTATTATGGTTTGAAGAACGTGAATTTTTTACATGGTTTTTGCTAATTAGTTATTCAACTGATATGATTGATGGCTTTTTAGCAAGAAAACTAAAAATCACCAGCCCAAGAGGTTCTCAATTAGACTCCATAGGCGATCAAATAACATTCGCCATTGGATTAGTAGGTCTTTTTATTTTTGAAACCGGTTTTATTAAAGAAAATTATAGAATTATATTAATAGCCTTTAGTCCATACATCATTCAGATGATTCTTGCCTATAGAAAATATGGTAAAGCCACAGCTTTTCATACCTATTTGGCAAAATTATCAGCATTGGTACAAGGGGTGTTTATACTTTGGGTATTGTTTTTTAGTCCATTATATGGATTGTTTTATGCTATGTTAATCTTAGGGTTGTTAGAAACCATTGAAGAAATTACACTTATCTTTATGTATGAAGAATGGGCTTCTGATATTAAGGGAGTCTATTGGGCACTAAAGAATAAGAAGCGATTAAAATAAAGTATTAAATAATTACGAGATGCGTTCCTATTCATTTTTTGCAGTATTACTTTTATGTTTGATACTATTACTTATAGATATTGCCACATTTTATTGGTTATTGTCTATTACGCAGCAGATAGCTTCATTAGTTATAAGAAATAGTATTTATATTATCTTTTGGATTTTTACTATTGGTCTTATCCTATCAATTATTCTATTAAAAATTCGATTGAACAGTATAAACCCAAAGCAAAAACAAGTATTGATATCTTCATTATATGGATTAACAGTATCTTCATTCATTCCTAAATTAATTTTTGTATTGATTATTTCCATATTGTATTTTACAAACTATATATTTTCTAATGAAGAATCATTAGTCATAGTTCCAATTATTGGTCTTTTTTCAGGTTTTCTACCTTTTTTTGTAATTCTTTATGGTATTTTTATATCACTATATCGATTTAAGGTATATCGAGTTATTATTAGATTTGAAGAATTGCCTAAAAGCTTTTCTGGATTACGTATTGTTCATATATCTGACCTCCATTTAGGTAGTTTTAATTTTCGATATCATATTCTAGATAGAGTCATACAATTAATTAATGATTTAGAGCCAGACTTTATATTTTTTACTGGAGATTTGGTTAATAATTATGCTTGGGAGTTAAGAGGTTGGGATACCCTTTTAAAACAATTATCAGCTAAAAAAGGGAAATATGCAGTGCTAGGAAATCATGATTATGGAGATTATAGTACATGGAAATCATCAGATGCTAAACAGGATAATTTTGAATCTATTAAACATTTTTATAAAGAGATTAATTTTAAATTATTGCTAAATGAGACTGCAACTGTTTCAATACAAGGAGAGAATTTAGCTATTGTAGGTGTTGAGAATTGGGGTGTTCCTCCTTTTAAACAATATGGAGATTTGAATAAATCATTAAAGCATATAAATGAAGACACATTTAAAATATTACTTTCTCATGATCCTTCTCATTGGGATAAAGAAGTAGTCAGAAAAACAAATATTGCACTTACGCTTTCAGGTCACACACATGGTATGCAAGCAGGAATTAATCTTAAAAATAGAAAATGGAGTCCAATTAAATATAGATATAAACATTGGGTAGGGTTGTATACCTATCAAAAACAATTTCTATATGTGAATAGGGGATTAGGTTGGTTAGGATTTCCTGGGAGGTTGGGGATGCGACCTGAAATTACTCTTATAGAGTTTAAATAGTTATTATTTATTTAAAAAAGTGCAATGATAATTATCATTTTAATTTTGGTAGGTTTTTTTTAATTTTATGATGAATTATAAAGTAAGACATATGAAAAATTATAAATTTAATGAAGCTCATGACGAATTTGGAAAAAAAGTATTAAAAGCAATTCCACGTGTATTTCCATATGTAAAACACAGACTATATGTTGCTGAAAATAAAAGTATTATTCCTAGAAATATGTATAAAACTAATGGGGTAATAGATGATGCTATTGTAGAGCTGTACACACAGTTTGAAGGTAAATTAACGGATGAGATTGAAATAAAACTAAAACTTTTTATGCTTGCAGATCAACAAATGAATTTGTTGCTTAAAAAGGAAGACTTTCATAAAACTACGTTGAGTACTAGTCAGATTTTAAAAAACGAGTTAAAACTACTTGAAGAAAAATTTGAAATAGATGCAGGGAATGATTTGATAATGTATGATGAATTAGATGATATTTCATACCGTCAAGATGATTTTAAAAAAACAATATTTCTATATGAAGATGCTGAGAGAAACATATTAGAACATCTTGAAATACCACTAAGTTTAGATAAATTAACAAAAAAGAAAAGGGAGGTTTTTAACCAGATGTATTATTGGTTGCCAACTGAAACATCAAATGTTTTAGATCTCTTTATCTTTGGAAAACTCAGCTATAAAGAAATAGCATTTATAAAAGAAATAGATATTTATGAAATAAAAAATAGCATTCAAGAAGTGAGTATAATGCTTAGAAAGAATATACTTTAGTTTTGAATATACTTTATTCGTGACTTACTAATGTTTAGTTTTCACCTTCTTTCTTCTCTAATTTTTTAAAATATCGTCTTAGGAGAAAATTATGTTTTAAGGCTTCCAAATCTTCATTTAAAAGGAGACTTCCTTTTTTAATATTTTTCATTGTCTCATCAATGGTTTTTACTAGCATAGTATCATTCACCATATAGTTTAATGTACCTTCACCATTTTTAATCGCTAAGATAGCATCGTTTAAATTGATAACTACGGAATCTATTCCTCCACTTGATTTGTCTAAATTACTAATGATAGAGTTCATTTTTAGTGCAGCAATAGAATCACTCAGTAATACTGCAGCTAAACTTTTATCATAATTAATAGAAGTAATGATAGTATTCAGTTCGCTAATTGTTTTTGAGGTATTGATACTAGCTGTTTTTAAATAAGCAATGGTTTGTTTAAGGTTTGAAGCCATTTCAACATCATTAATCAATAAACCAACAGTACCTTTACTATCATTAATTGCGGTTGTTATTTTTAGTAAGTCTGCAGTTAACAATGCTGCATTTTCATTTGTAGTGCTAAGTGTAGTAAGCATATCATTGGTAGAAATTTTACTATATGATTTGATGGTATCTCCAGGTTTTAATTGGATTGCAGTACCCTTACCAGGAATAATATTAATAACCATACTACCAACTAAACCATCTGACCCAATAATTGCTACTGCATTCTTTTTAATATGCTTTAGAATTTTATTTTCTATAATCATTTCAACAGAAATGGTTGTGTCATTCAGCATTTTAATATCTTTCACGGTACCCACATTAATTCCTGAATAACGTACATTATTACCCAGCATTAGACCATTTACATTGTTAAACAGAGCATTCACTTTGAAAGTTTTTCCAAATAAATTTTGTCTATTTCCAATAAAATAAAGTGCTGTAATTAATATAAGTGTACTTACAATAACAAATATACCAAGGTTTAATTTTTGTGAATTTGTTTTTTTCATAATCGATTATTTAAAGAATGCTTGAATTTTTTTATCAGTAGATGTAGCCAATTCTTGAAAAGTTCCTTCAGCGTAATTAATACCGTCAATTAATAAAATCATCCTATTTGCTGTTACTCTAGCACAATCTACATCATGTGTTATTATAAGAGAAGACGTTCCGTGTTTTTGCTGAATTTCACGCATCAATTCAATAATTTCTTTGGCAGTAATGGGGTCAAGTCCTGTAGTAGGTTCATCATAGATAATAATTTTTGGTTTAAGGATAATAGCTCTTGCCAATGCAACTCTTCTTTTCATGCCACCTGATAGTTCTACAGGCATTAAATCAATGGCATGTGTTAGACCAACATTTTCTAATGCTTCAAGTACTAATGTTTCCTTTTGTTTGAATTTTTCTTTATTTTTACGCAAAGGAAATTCTAAGTTTTCACGTACAGTCATTGAATCATACAAAGCACTCCCTTGAAAAAGAAAGCCTATTTTGGTACGTAAATTATCCAATTCATTTCGTCCTAGTTGATGAATAGCCTTACTCATTATTTCAATATCACCACTGTCAGGTTCCATTAACCCAACCAAACATTTTATCATTACAGATTTTCCAGAACCTGATTTGCCCATAATTACCAAGTTTTCACCTTTATATAGCTCCATAGTAAAACCATTGAGTACATGATTATCACCAAAGCTTTTTTTTAAGTCTTTAATCTTTAAAACGGGTGCTATATTCTTTTTGTTTTTCATTATTAGATTTCGAAAAATATATCAGCTATAAAAACGGCAATAAAATCTATTATAAATAATAGCATTGAGGTATATACTACGGCAGAATTGGAGGCTTCACCAACGCCAGCAGTTCCTTTTTTACAATTATAACCTTTATAAGTACCTACCAAACCAATTGCAAAACCAAAAAAGACTGTTTTAATGATTGCAGGAATCAAATCTGCAAATTTCAAGGCATTAAATACTTTATTAAAATAAAGTTGATAAGATACGTCACCTTTTAAATTTTCTACAATAGCAGAACCATACAAAGCGATAGCATCACCAAAAATAATAAGTAATGGTACCATTAAAGTTGTTGCCATAATACGTGTAACTACTAAGTATTTAAATGGGTTGGTACCAGAAACCTCCATGGCATCAATCTGTTCTGTAACACGCATTGAACCCAATTCAGCACCAATACCTGAACTTATTCTACCAGCACAAATAAGTGCAATCATCATCGGACCAATTTCTCGTACTATTGAAATGCTAACCATAGATGGCATCCAAGACTCTGCACCAAACTCCATTAGGGTTGGTCTTGATTGTAATGTAAATACCAAACCTAAAATAAAACCTGTAACGCCAACTAATAATAAGGAGCGATTGCCTATAATATAACATTGGCGTACTAATTCTTTAAACTCAAAAGGGCTTGAAAATACTTCTTTAAAAAAGCGACTAGCAAAATAAGCTAAGTCACCTATTTCTATTAGAAAGGCTTTGAAATTAATCGGTATTTGCAGTAGTTTTATCATCTTATGATTCAGTACAACTACTCAAAATTACATTTTACTATTTTGATGTGAAATGATTTATATCAATATATAACATGCTGAAGAGAATCTAATTAGGTAAGTTGATTTGAAACTATTTTTGTTTTCCATTTATAGATTAATTGTCAGTTTCATTCTTTTTATTGATGAGTTGTTGTTCTTCAAGGGCATACATGACCAGGTTTATATAGTCATTAATGGTTTCTCTAGTAGATTTTGGATCAATAATATCTATATAGCCTTTCCAGATCAATTCTCTTTCTTTTTCAGGACAAATGCAGTATAATGATGTTTCAGCATGGTAAACTTTGTATTTTTCATAATACTTTTGATTGTAATAGATATCTTGATTCATAAAGTAATCATCTTTAAACCCTCTGTTTGTATTATCAAAAAAATCATACTCTTCGTAAAACATTATTTTATCTTCTACTCCAACTACTTTACTTAATAGAATACTATTGAAACCTTGATTAAGTAGTTTTTTTTCTAACTCTTTTAACTCTTTTTTTGATTTTCTATTATGCCTGAATGATTCATCAAATATTTCTAAGCTGGTTACAGCTGTTATTTCTCGTGATAAATATTCTTTTTTTAATTTTGTTTCAAATTTTTTCCGAGCTTTTAAATTGGAAGTCATACCAACTATTAAAATTTTAGAAGGCTCAAAAGTATCAATATCTGGATTCTTCCAATTATTTACAAGATGTGTTGAAGAACAACTCATCAATAAAAACACGATAACGAGATACAGTAACTGTTTCATGATTTTTAAATTTATAATTTACAACACTAAGTAAAACAATATAAGGGTGATATGAAATGATATCTGTCAGATTAGTAACTGGTTAACAATATAATTATAAAACAATTTATATTACACACGTAACTCAATAACATCATATAATTTAGGAATAGATGCTTGCCAATGGTACCTGTCTTTTATTTTTACACGTAATGTGTCTGATGCTGTTGGTTCTCCATGAATTAAATAGATATGCTCAGGAATGTTTTTAATAGCACTTAGCCAATTTAATAAATCATTTTGATCAGCATGTGCAGATAAACTTTGAATGTTTTTTATAGTTGCCTTAACAGGGTAGTATTTACCAAAAAACTTTATTTCATGAGTGCCATCTTGTAATTGACGACCACGAGTGCCTTCTGCTTGGTAGCCGACTAATAAGACAATTGTACTAGGTTCGTCAATGAGTTGTTGTAAATATGTTAATACTCTCCCTCCTGTAACCATCCCACTTCCAGCAATTATTATCTTAGATCTAGTGTCGTCAATCGTTTCCCAGGTTTCTCGATATGATTGTATGATAGTGGTATGATTACAGATTGCATTGTATTCTCTACTTGATAGTTTATGCCATTTTGGGAAATGCTTAAATACTTCTAATACATTATTTCCCATAGGGCTATCAACAAAGATGGGAATATTGGGAATTTTGTTTTTATCATATAATTTCCAAAGAACATACATTAAGGTTTGTAATCGTTCTACGGCAAAACTGGGTATTATTAAATTTCCTTTGTTATAAATAATAGTTTTTACTAATTCAGAGAATATTTTATCAATGTCTTCATCAGGATGTAACCTATTACCATAGGTGCTTTCAAGAAAGATATAATCTGCCCGATCAGGTTTTTTAGGGGTATCTAATAAATAATCATTTGTTCTTCCAATATCACCAGAAAAAACAAAGCGTTTTCCATTGATATCTAATTCTATAAAGGTTGCCCCAATGATATGTCCATTATATTGAAATCGATACAATATTTTTTCTGATAGTATATGCCATTCACCTTCCATCATTGAAGTAAATAATCCAATAGTGTTTTCGACTTCTTCTAGGGTGTAAAAAGGAAGTGCTGGCTGATGTTTAGAATATTTCTCTTTAGTTGCTTTTTTTGCTTCTTCTTCATGTATTTTTGCACTATCTCTGAGTATGATTTCGGCAATAGCTAATGTTGGTGCTGTTCCTATGATTTCACCATTAAATCCTTGCTTTAGAAGTCTAGGTAAATAGCCTACATGGTCTAAATGTCCATGTGTTAATAATACAACATCCAGTGTAGCAACATCAAATGGTAAGTCTTGCCAGTTAACCTCTCGTAACTCTTTAATTCCCTGAAACATACCACAATCAATAAGTATTTTTTTATTAAATACTTCAACTAAAAATTTTGAGCCAGTTACTGTACCAGTAGCTCCGAGGAAATGTACTTTAGCATAGTTCATAAGCATAGTTTAATTGTTACATAGTTGCTTTAATTCTTTTAATATTTTTTCTTTTCTTATTTCAGAAACACTTAAATAATCTAGATAAAAAGATTCATCAACCAGCTCTCTACAAAGAACTATATTTCTTTGAAGTAAATAATTTTTTTCTTTAGCTGTGAGTAAGGTTGATACTGTTATTGGATATAAACCCAATCTATCTATTCTATTTTTTAATGCATTGCCTGTTGGGTAGTCCCAACTTAATAAATACAAATCAATACATTTACCATACTGTATAGCATCTTTAGTGAACCTTGTATTTGTAACTACCCAGCCTTGAGTGAGTTTTGCACCGTTTTTTTTATTGGCATTCCAATGCATTTTTAAATCTTGATAACGTGAATTTATATATAATGGAACTTTAACATTACAATTATTCCCCTGTTCACTATGAAATTTACATTCAATAATTGTCGTTTTATTCTTTTTATGAGCCATAACATCAACTTCATGTTTTATACATTGTCCTTGTACAATTTTGCCAACTTCTGTATCATATCCTGAGTATTTTAAAATAGTACTCACAAAACGTTCAAAAGGAAAACCCGTTGGTCCCAATTCATAAATTGCTTTTTTTAGTTTGTATTTTGAAGCAAAATGACTTTTTTTATTTTTTAATAAAGCAAAGACTCTGTTGTAGATTTCTGTTGTAGAAATACCTTGATATAGTTCATCTCTTACACTATTTATTACTTTCTCAATAGTAATATTATCAGCTCCAGTATGCCTTAACGATGCACGGAGTTTCTGTAATGAAAATTTTACTTTTTCACCAGAGGCTTTTTTAATTTCAATAATATCATTTTCCATAGTATTGAATGAAAAGAATTGTTACAATAAATTAATGCTTCTTTGAGTCAAAGAAATCTTTAACCCAAGCTTTTAATTGATTATCTGTCATGCTATCCGATTTTTTCACTGCCATAACCTTTGCATTGATAGTCTTGTAATTTCCAATCAATTCTTTTTTGAATTTCTGATTGGTTTCAGCTGGTCCAAAAATCACTATTGAGTCAGCATTTTTTAGTAAAGATGCAATCTCTTTAAAATATATTTTGAGTTGATGCTTCTCACGTTCTAAGTATCTGCTGTCTTGAACTACATCTTGAGGACCACCTTTAAATCTTGTACCCGAACCACCAGTAATATGGTAATTTTCAATTTCTGAGTGAATAGTATTCATCATTATTCTGTTATTCTTTAGTGTAATAATCTGTGCTTTTTCTCTATCTAACCAAACTCCTATATTTTTCATTTCTTTATAATTTATATTAAACAGGTATTATTAATAAAGGTATTGCACTATGAAAACTAACTCTATTAATTATAGGTTCATGTGTTAATTTTTCTATAATACTGTGTTCATAGTTTAACAAGCATATCATATTAGCATCATGCTTTGATGCATATTTATGGATTGCTTTTTCTACAGTAGTGTTTGTGAGAATTTCTTGAAATGTTATAGTATCAGTTTCAAAGAATTGTTTTAAAATTTCAATATTTTGTTTTTGTATAGTATTTAGACTATTTTCTTTTTTGATATGAATAATACTAATCATAAAATTATGAATAAGTTGCAACTCTAATAAACAAGTCAATTCAACTGTGTTATAATATCTTTTATGATCTGTGGCAAAAACTACTTGTTCTAGCTCTTGGTATTCATAGCTTTTAGGAACTGATAATACTGGGCATAAATCGATATGTTTAATTACTTTAACCGCATTACTCCCCATAAATACTTCTTTAATACGAGATGCACCAGTAGTGCCCATAATTATTAAGTCAATATTTTCTTTAGAGATTAAATTTTTCAGGATGGTAATGAGTGCTCCTGATTTTGATAGTATTTTATATTCATGTTTATCATTTAGTAAGTTGTCATTTAAATGATTTTCAATTTTTTTTAATGCTTTTTCTGAAGTATCTTTTAACATACGATACATGTGTGTATCTCTTTTTTTATGCATGATATTAGTTATCCTTGAAGGACTAACCTGAAAGGTGTTTAAAATATAAAATGTACATGGAATATCATCAAATAGTCTAATGGCATATATTAATGCATCCCAAGCATTATCAGAAAAATCGGTTGGAACTATTATTTTTTTCATAATATTTAGTTTTGTGATGTAACACTATTATGAGTTAATTTATAGAATTACTCGACGCTCTATGTCGAGTGTAGCTTAAAGATTCAAAACAAAAGAATCTTGGTTTTTGCAACGAATCAATCTTGTTTCTGATACCTCGACGACTCAGCCTAGAGGTGGTTCATTTTTTTAAAAATTTTTAAAAGACAATGTCTTATGTATAAGAAGGAATAACTAAAAACGGGATTGTTAAATGAAGCCCTATTTGATTAATTACTTTTTTTAAAAATAAATTTTCTAAAAAAGTATGTTTATTCCGTATCATCATTAGTAAATGTATGTATGTTGATTTTTGAAATTCATTAATAGCTAAAGGAATTTCTTGATCTTTAACGGTGTAAAATGTGTTATTTAAGCCTGATAGTAAATTGTCAAGTGTTTTTTTATTTTTAATTTCCTCTTTATTTAGATCTCTTCCAGAAGAGACATGTAATGTGTGTATAGTTGATTGATGCTCTTTTGAAATTGTTTTGAGGATGTTTAAATGTTTATTTGAGTAGTCAATTTTATAATCAGTTGTAAATAAAATATCTTTAGGTTTTTCAAAGAAGAAACCATCAGGAATTGCCAATACTGGACATTTTACTTTTTTGATTACATGTATAGTGTTTGAGCCAAATAATATTTCTTGTACACCCGATGCTCCTTTTGTACCCATTATTACTAAATCTATATTGTACTTAGTTATAACTTCATCTAATTCATCTGTTAATAAACTAAAAGATGAAATCAACTCAAATTGATGTTTAGGGTTATTGTATTTAATTTGAAGCTGTTGTTTTAGTTCTTCTAATTTTTGTTTAGAATTTTCCTTAACGGCATCTAGTACATCACCCATATATCCACCTGAATTTAGTTGGTAATTATAGTTATATATCATAGGTGTATAAGTGTTCAATAAATAAAAAGTACATGCTGTTGTTGCAAATAATTCTTGTGCATAATTTACAGCATTGGTTGCGTTTTCTGAAAAGTCAGTTGGTAATATTATTTTTTTCATGATAGTGCTGTTTTAAATTAATGATGATAAAGTTATTGATTTAAAACAGGTAATAAAATGATAATTATCAGTAGAAAGTGAGGAAGGGATAGAGGTCTGGTGAAGTAAATATTAAGGTATCAAAACTATTTTACCTTTCACCTCTTTGTTTATCATTACCTGCATGGCTTCTACAATTTTTTCTAGTGGATATTCTTTATGAATTCTTGATTTTAGTTTTCCTTCAGCAAACCATTTTACAATAGTCATAAAATTTTTAGTATTCAGTTGCGGTTCATTTTTAATAAAAGCACCCCAAAATATACCAATTAGTTGACAGCCTTTTAGTAGAACTATATTTAATGGGATTTTTGGAATTTCTCCCGCTGCAAATCCAACCACTAAATACTTACCTTTCCATGCAATTGCTCTTAAGGCAGGTTCTGAGAATTTATCTCCAATAGGATCATAGATGACATCAGCACCTTTACCATTAGTCAATTTTTTAACTCTTTCTTTAAGGTTTTCAGTGCTATAATTAATTGTAAAATCAGCACCGTTTTCTTTACAGAATTCTAATTTCTCATTAGTTGATGCTGCAGCTATTATTGTAGCCCCTAAAGTTTTACCAATTTGAATTGCTGCCGTACCAACACCGCCAGCCGCACCTAAAACTAATAGAGTTTCTCCTTTTTGTATCTTGGCTCTGTTTACTAAAGCATGGTAAGAAGTACCATAGGTAAGCATAGAAGAAGCTGCTGTGGTAAAATCCATTGTAGGAGGCATTATAAAAACTTCATTAGCCTTTGCTTTTACCTCTTCAGCAAAGCCACCAAAAACACTACCATACATTATATGATCTCCAACTTTTAAATGAGAGACATTTTCTCCTACCTCTTTGATAATTCCTGAAATTTCACCGCCTGGAGAAAAAGGGAAATCAGGTTTAAATTGATATTTACCTTGAACAATTAAAGTGTCAGGAAAATTTAATCCGCAAGCTTTTACATGAATAATAACCTCATCTTTATCTGGTTTTAAAGAAGGTATTTCTTCAATAGTAAGGTTTTCTATTACATCAAAAGATTTACATATGACAGCTTTCATTATTCAAAAATTACATTTTTTTCTGCATCAAACCAGATTTTATACATTGGTCTATGTATTTTTTCTACTTGACTTCTTTTTATTTTTAAGGTTGGCGTCATCAATCCGTTATCTACTGTCCAATCATTTTTCATAACGACAGCTTTTTCTATCTTTTCATGTTTTTCAAGTGTAGGATTAATGGTCTTAATGGCATTAATTAAGCTTTTGCTAAGTTCTACTTCACTTTTTTTCTTTCCTTCTTCTGATGGTACAATTAAAAGAATAGGTTGCGGTATACCCATGCCTACAATACAAATTTGTTCTATATCAGGGTTTTTAGATAATTCTAATTCTATTGGTGCTGGTGCTATATATTTACCTTTATCAGTTTTAAATTGATCTTTTGCTCTTCCAGTAATAATTAAAAAACCATCACGATCAAATTCGCCTATATCACCAGTTCTTAGGTAACCTTCACTATCAAATGCTTCAGCTGTTGCTTCTGGGTCTTTATAATAACCTTTCATTAAACAGTCATTCAAAATACAAATTTCACCTTCTGGAGATAATTTTGCTTTTGCTCCATTATGTGTTTTACCAACAGTACCAATTCTGTGAGCCTCAGGAAAGTTGCTATGTGATAGGATACAATCTTCTGTCATACCATAACCTTGTAAAACTGTAATACCTAACTTTTCATACCATCTTACCAAACTTGAAGCTATTGGAGCTGCACCAGAAAAGATAAGTTTTGCTTCAGATAGGCCAAGTTTCTTTTTTATTTTCTTCTTTACTATTGTACCTATAATAGGAATGTTTAATAATATTGTTAGTTTTTTCTGAGGCATACCTAATAATATTTTCTCTTGAAATTTAGCCCAAATTCTAGGGACAGCAAAAAATAAATCAGGTTGGGTAGCTTCTAAATTACTGGCAAAAGTTGCTAGTGATTCAGAAAAAGTTATGGAAGCACCTCTATAGATACCACCCATTTCAATACCTATTCTTTCTGCTATATGAGAGAGTGGGAGGTAAGAGAAAAATTTTGGATGTTTGCGAATATTTAAATTTTCTAAAAATTGATTAGATACATTTGTAAAACTTGCAACGGTATGCATTACACCTTTAGGTTTACCAGTTGTCCCTGATGTATAGATTATGGTAATCAAATTTTCAGGTTCTAATTTTGGTGGATTTTGAATCGGTTCATGTTGTTTTAAGAACTCTTCCCAGGTATTACCGTCATTGACTCCGTACATTGAGACACTAATCTTAGGAATACCGACTATGGCTGATTTTTGTGATTTATAATTCTCTAATTTGCCAATAATTATTGCTTTTGCTTCACTGTGTTCTAAGACATATTGAATGGTTTCAGCTTTTAAAGTAGGGTAAATCGGAATTGAAATATTTCCTGACATCATGATTGCCAAGTCAGAAAGCATCCAATGAGCACAGTTTTTTGATAGTAACGCAATTTTACTTTGTGGCGGAAAATTATAAGAGTTTAAAGCACTAGCTATTCTTCTGGCTTCATTTCCGCTTTCTTTATAGGTATACGTTTTAAGTTTACCATCAATATATTGTCTTAAGAAAATATTTTCAGGTGTGTTCTTTTCCCAATGGAGAAATGCAGCTAATGGAGAATCAAATTTTATCATAATCTATCTGAGTATATTGGTTGTCTAAGGTAATAAAAAAATAAAATCACTTTAAAAGTAATCTTTAGAGCTATTTATTGTTAATTCTTGGTCATTCATAACTGTTTTAGCCAATCCTTTAGTTTTAGCCATTTCATAAGTATAATAGAATTTCATAGTATGAATTTTACTTTCATAAAAAGTAGAAGGTTGATTTCCGTTTGCATCATTTAAGGTTTGTCTTGCTACAGTTGCTGTTTTTAACCATTGCCATCCAATGACAATTGTACTAAAGAAGTCCATAAAAACAGTAGCATCAGCCAAAAAGCGTTCATGATTTCCTTTTATAGCAAAAGGCATTAAAGTACCAATGACTTTTTGTACCAAGCCTAAATTTTCTAATAAGGTATTTGCGAAAGGTTGTAAATCATCAAACTTAGAAGCATTTTTAATAGTCTCTTGAATTTCAATAGCCAAAAGTTCAAGTGCTTTTCCCTTTTTCATGGGAATTTTTCTACCTAATAAATCTAAAGATTGAATACCTGTTGTACCTTCATATAGAGCAATTATTCTGATATCTCTATAATACTGTTGAGGCATAAAATCAAAACAAAATCCATAACCTCCTAAAATTTGAACTGCATTACTGATAGATTGGATGCCCTGTTCAGCAGGATAGGTTTTTACAATGGGAGTTAATATTTCTAATAGGAGATTGTACTTTTCCTTTTCTTCAGGATTTGTACTTGTCATTTCTTTATCCAAATAGGTAGCAGCTTGAAAAATTAAACTCATAGAGCCTTCAATAATTGCTTTTTGACTGAACAATAATCTTTTAATATCAGGATGATTGATAATTAAAGTTTGTTCTTCTTCAGCATTTTTTTGACCAGAACTATTTAGTTTTCTTCCTTGTGGTCGTTCATTTGCATATTTTAATGAAGAGTAATAGGCTGCCGATGCTATAGATGCTCCCATAAGCCCTGTAGAAATGCGAGCTTCATTCATCATTTGAAACATATAGGATAGACCTTTATTGGGTTCGCCTACAAGCCAACCTCTGCAATCGTCATGGTCTCCAAAGACGATATGTGTAGTACAATATCCTTTTTGACCCATTTTCTCAAACTCTCCTGCAATGGCAGCATCATTATAAGCAAACTCTCCGTTTTCGGATGGACGGTTTTTAGGAACTACAAATAAGGATACACCTTTAGTACCAGCTGGTGCACCTTTAATTCTAGCCAATACCAAATGCACGAAATTACTAGAAAATTGATGATCGCCTGCTGAGATAAATATTTTTTGTCCTTTTATTTGATAATAATCTTTAGTTGTTGGTGTTGCCAATGTCATTACATCAGAAAGTGAACTTCCTGCTTGAGGCTCAGTTAAACACATAGTACCACCCCAAGTTAAATCTAACATCTTAGGCACATACATATCTTTGAGTTCTTGACTACCAAAGGAAAGTATCAAATTTGCAGAACCAGATGTTAATCCAAAATAACCAGGTACGTGATTGTTAGCCGCAGACATGATAAAATGTGCAGCTTGAAAAACTGTTGTTGGTAATTGCATACCACCATCTTCAAAATCAAAAATAGCCCCAACAATACCTAAATCTCCAGCCGTTTTTAGAATACTTTCAAATTGAGGATGTACAATAATTTTCCCATCTTTAAAATAAGAAGGTTTTTCATCCATTTCTTTGATAAAAGGATGTAAGGAAGTGTCAGAAAAAGTTTTTATAGAATCAAGAAAAAGATCTAATGAGGTTTTATCATATTCTGAAAAACGTTCAGCAACTAATAAGTCTTCTACTTGATGTACATTGTATAAAAAGAATTTGAGTGAATCAATATCTACGTAATCTGGTGTCATGATTTTTTTATTTTAATTAAAAACCTTTCAACTCTGTCCATGGAGATCATATAAGTTGAAAATAGATTTTAGTGTCATTGCGAATATAGTTATAATTTTTTTTAAAACACTTACATTATTTATTAACGGACTGCTTCTATTAAAGGAAGAAAATTAAATTACAACTCTATTTTTTGATTGATATAATCAATGATTAATTGCTTATTTTCTTTAAAATCAAACCATTTAATTTCATGATCTTTTCTATACCAAGTCAATTGCCGTTTTGCAAAACGACGTGTATTCTTTTTAATTTCTTCTAAAGCAAAATCTAATGAAGTTTCATTTTCTAAGTAAGAAAATAATTCCTTATAACCAACTGTCTGCAAGGCATTTAATTCTTTGTGCTTCAATAAAGGTTCAACTTCGTTTAACAAACCATTATTCATCATGATATCAACGCGTTGATTGATTCGGCTATAAATAATTGCTCTATCAGTAGTCAATCCTATTTTAATTGGAATAAAACTTCGTTGCGTTGATTTATCTGTTAAAAATGTAGCGTATGGTTTGCCTGTTCCGATACAAATTTCAAGTGCTCTAATCAAGCGTTGATGATTGTCCACATCAATTTTTTGATAGGTTTCTACGTCCAATTTTTTTAATTGTTCTTGTAGAGGAAGTATTCCATTTTCCTTTAATTTAGCCTTTAAATTTTCTCTAATTGCTGGATCAACTTTAGGGAAGTTGTCTAAACCGTTTAAAACGGCATTGGTATATAGTCCGCTACCGCCAACCATAATAACATAATTGTTTTTTTTAAAAAGCTCATCTAGTTTACTGATGGCATCCTTTTCAAATTGCCCAACACTATAACTGTCATGGATAGAAATATTTTGGATAAAATGATGTTTGATTGTTGAGCGTTCATTTTTATCAGGTACAGCAGTACCAATACTCATTTCTTTATAGAATTGACGAGAATCAGAAGAAATTATTTCGGTATTGAAATGTTTTGCTAGTTCAATACTTAATGAAGTTTTACCAATTGCCGTTGGGCCTACAATAGTAATAAGATACTTATCCATTATGTAGTTTATGTCCACATTCGTAACAAAATTCAGCGGTATCATTATGTCCTTCAGCACTACATGATGGACACGATTGAGTATTTGTGTCTACTTTACCACTATTGGCATATTCAGCAGATACAATACCCGTGGGAATAGCTATAATTGCATAACCTAATATCATAATAATGGCTGCTATAAACTGCCCTAAAGCAGTCGTAGGAGCAATGTCTCCGTAACCAACTGTTGTTAAAGTTACAATTGCCCAATATACACTTCTTGGAATACTCGTAAATCCGCTGTCCATACCTCCTTCTACAATATACATGACCGTACCCAAAATAATTGAAATAATCAATACGGCAAATAAAAACACTGATATTTTGGCTTTACTAGCTTTTAAAGCTTTAACTAAATTATTTGATTCACCGATAAAACGTGCGAGTTTTAAGATTCTAAATACACGTAATAATCGTAATGCTCTTAAAGCAACTAAAGCGTGTCCCCCAACAAAAAATACGGCTAAGTATTTAGGAATGGTAGATAAAAAATCAATAACTCCATAAAAACTAAAAATATATTCTGAAGGTTTTTTTATGGAAATAATTCTAGCAAAATATTCTAATGTAAATAGAATAGTGATTACCCATTCAGCTTGATTAAAGAAATTTGAATATTCATTATTAATACTCGCAACACTTTCTAGCATCACCAATACAATACTGGCTAAGATGAATATAAGTAATACGACATCAAATAATTTGCCCGCAGGTGTGTCTGCTTCATAAATAATTTCATGAAGTTTTGATTTCCAATTCGGTTTGTTGATTGTGGTGTTCAATTGATTTATATTTTCTTCAAAAATAAGAAAAGATTAGCTATTCTCTAAATTCATAATTTTAAGTCTTTTATTCTTTCTCAGATAGTTTTTAATAATATGTTGTATATCTCTGTTATTATCCATTGGAGTAATTAAAGATTGTAAAACATCAATATTATTAATTTGAAAATTGAGATTGAA